>JAOPWW010000055.1 GCA_025965495.1 Frankiales bacterium | reverse complement strand
TGGCGATGGAGACGCCGTCGTTGGTGATCGTGGGGGCGCCCCACTTCTTCTCCAGGACGACGTTGCGGCCCTTCGGGCCGAGGGTGACCTTGACGGCGTCGGCGAGCTGGTTCATGCCGCGCTCGAGGCCGCGACGGGCCTCCTCGTCGAAGGCGATCTGCTTGGCCATAGATGGTTCCTCTCGGGTGCGTGCTGCAGACGCGCGCCGGGTCCCGGAGGTGCCCGCGACGGACGACCGGACTTCCGGCCTCACCTGGTACCCGGCACTGGGTCTCGCAGAGTGCTGGCACTCTGCACGTCTGAGTGCTACGTCCTTGTTAGCACTCGACCCCGGAGAGTGCAAGCAGCCGGAGGGCCGCCGGGTCAAGCCGCGGCCCGACCTGCCGATGTCCCAGACGTGCCCCCTGACCCCGTGCAGACCCGCGCGCCCGCGCCGGTGACCCCGCCGCCCGCGAACCGGCCGGCGACGCCCCCGCCCGCGCTCGCCTTTCCCGAGCTGCAGGGCCAGCGCGGCCTGGCGGCCCTGCTCGTCGTGGTGTTCCACGCCTACCAGTCCCACCGCCTGCCACCGGACGGCCGCTACCAGTACGCCGGGCGGCCCGTCGACACGGTGATCACGTCGCTGGACGGGATGGTCGACTGGTTCTTCGTGCTGTCGGCGTTCCTGCTGACGCTCCCCTACGCCCGGGCCGTGCTCGCGGGCCGCAGGCCGACCGCCGCCAAGGACTTCCTCGGGCGGCGGGCAGTGCGGATCGTGCCGCTGTACCTGATCGCGGTCACGACCGTCTGGGCTACCCGCAACCCCTCGCTCCCGGGCGACTGGCGCGACCTGCTCGAGCACCTGACCTTCACCAACGTCTACGACCGCACGCGCATCTTCTACACGGTCGGCCCGGCGTGGTCTCTCGCCGTCGAGGTGCAGTTCTACGTCGTGCTCGTCGTGCTCGGGACCCTGCTGGGCGCGCTCGGGCAGCGCACCGCCTCCCGCCGGTCCCGGCTCGGGATGCTGCTGGCCGTCCCGGCCGGGCTGCTGACGGTGAGCGTCGCCTGGACCGTGGCCTTCTCGAGCCGGCCGGCGAACCACTGGGAGGTCTGGTTCGGGCTGCCGCCCAAGCTCGGGGTCTTCGCCGCCGGCACGGCCGCGGCCGTCCTGGTCGCCCTGCGGCGCAGCCCCGTCCCGCCGGCTGCCGTCTGGGCACTGCGCCTCGCGGGGCTGGCCGTCGTCGTCGTGGGCAGCGTCACCCGGGTGTCGACCACCGGACCGGGCGAGACCGCGTTCCACCTGCTGTGCGGGCTCGGCTTCGCCGGCGTCGTCCTGGCGGGTGCGTGGGACGCCCCCCGCGGGCCCTGGCACCGGGTGTTCGGCGTCGGCGTCCTGCCGTGGCTCGGGCTGGTGAGCTACAGCCTCTACCTGTGGCACGAGCCGATCCTGCTGTCGCTGAGCCGGCACGGGCTGGTCCCCGGCACCCTCGAGCCCGGCTTCCTCGCCACGACGGCCCTGCTGGTGCCGGTCTCCCTGCTCGCCGCCTGGGCCAGCTGGTGGGCGATCGAGTACCCGTTCTCGAACCTGCGCTTCTTCCTCGGCGACCTGCCGAGCCGCGAGCTGCAGGCCGAGCGCCGGAGCGCGCTGTGACCGCGCTGCAGGACGTCCCGGGCAGCAAGGGCGCCGTCCTCGTCGTGGACGACGACGAGATGATCCTGGCGCTGGTCTCCCACGGGCTCACGACGGCCGGGTACCGCGTGACCACCGCCGAGAGCGGGAGCCAGGCCCTCGCCCGGCTGTCCGAGGCGATCCCCGACGTCATCGTCAGCGACGTCAACATGCCGGACATGGACGGCTTCACCCTGGTGCGACGGCTCCGCGAGGACGAGGTCCTGCAGGGCGTCCCCCTGCTGTTCCTCACCAGCCGCACGGAGGCCGAGGACGTCGTCCAGGGGCTGGGCCTCGGCGCCGACGACTACTTCACCAAGCCCTTCGGGCTCCCCGAGCTGGTCGCCCGGGTCGACGCCAAGCGCGCCCGCCCGCCGGTGCCGGTCGAGCGGCTCCGGGTGGACCGGCGGTCCGGCCTCGCCGGGCCGGGTGCCTTCGTCGACGAGCTCGCCCGTGAGCGCGAGCGCGGGCTGCGCAGCGGCCGGCGGGGCCACGTGGCGGTGCTGTCGGTGCACGAGGCCGAGAGCGTCCGGCTGCGCTTCGGCGGTCGGGGCGAGGACGAGCTGGCCCGCCAGATCGGCGACGCGCTCGCCGGCGCGGTCGACGCCCTGGAGACCGCCGGGCGCACCGAGGACGGCCGCTTCGCGCTGCTGCTGCCCGAGTCGGGTCCCGACGAGGTGCAGCGGCGGCTGCAGCAGCTGTCGGAGCGGATCGCGGGCACCCGGATGCTGGTCGCCGGGGAGCGGGTGTCGGTGACGCCGCTGGTCGGCTACGCCGAGCTCGACGAAGGGGCCGACGGCGAGCAGGCCCTGCAGTGGGCCGGGTTCGCCCTGGCCCACGCCCAGGTCCACCTGGACCTGCGGCCGGTGGCCTACCAGCCGCAGATGCTGCCGGCCTACGCCGACGAGGTCCGGCCCCGCGGGTCGCACCGGGCCCGCCCCCTGGCCGACCGGCTGCGGGTGCCCCTGCAGATCGCGCTGACGGTCGTCATCGGGGCCGTGCTCCCCTACCTGCTCTACCTGTTCTCCTACCGGGCCGGGTTCGACCTCGCGCCGTACGCCTACGTGGTCGTGGTCGTCGCGCTGCTCGTCACCGGCGTCTCGATCTGGACCGAGGGGCTGCTCGCGCTCGACCCCTACCAGCCGCCCCCGGCGCCTGAGGAGCTCGCCGACGACGTCGTCCTGCCGGCGGCGAGCGCCGTCATCGCGGCGTACCTGCCGAACGAGGCGGCGACCGTCGTGGAGACCATCGAGGCGTTCCTGCGGGTCGACTACCCCGGGCCCCTGCAGGTCGTGCTGGCCTACAACTCCCCCGTCGAGCTGCCCGTCGAGGCGGTGCTCGGCGAGATCGCGCAGCGCGAGGAGCGCTTCACCCTGCTCAAGGTCGAGGGCAGCAGCTCCAAGGCGCAGAACGTCAACGCCGCGCTCGCGGTCGTGACGGGGGAGTTCACCGGTGTCTTCGACGCCGACCACCAGCCCGACCCGGACGCCTTCCGGCGCGCGCACCGCTGGATGGCGGCGGGCTACGACATCGTCCAGGGGCACCCCGTGGTGCGCAACGGCGACGCCTCCTGGGTCGCCCGCACCATCGCGGTCGAGTTCGAGATGATCTACGGCGTCAGCCACCCCGGCCGGGCCAAGCTCCACGGCTTCGGGATCTTCGGGGGCTCCAACGGCTACTGGCGCACCCAGCTGCTGCGCGAGACCCGCTTCCGCGGCTCGATGCTCACCGAGGACATCGACTCCGCGCTGCGCGTGGTCGAGGCCGGGTACAGGATCGGCTCGGACCCGTTCCTCATCAGCCGCGAGCTCGCGCCGACGACGCTGAAGCAGCTGTGGAACCAGCGGATGCGCTGGGCCCAGGGCTGGTTCCAGGTCTCGCTGAGCCACCTGCACACCGGCGTGACCAGCCGGACCCTGACGCCCCGCCAGAAGTTCGGGTTCTCGTTCCTGCTCGGCTGGCGGGAGGTCTACCCGTGGCTGTCGCTGCAGATGTTCCCGATCATCGCCTTCTACCTCACCCGCGGCGACCACCTGGACCCGTTCGTGCCGGTCTTCGTGCTCACCACGCTGTTCACGACGAGCGTCGGCCCGTGGCAGACCCTGTTCGCCTACCGGCAGGCCGACCCCGCGATCCGGGCGCACAAGCGCTGGTTCTGGGCCTACCTGCTGGTGTCGTCGGTCTTCTACACCGAGTACAAGAACGTCATCGCGCGCGTGGCCCAGGTCAAGCAGGTCATGCGCGAGAAGACGTGGAAGGTGACGCCGAGGACCGCGGGGGCCGGGGGCGCGCCGACGGGCGGACAGACCGTCCCGGCCCAGGGCGGCTCCGTGAACGACCCCGGCCACCCCGCGCTCGACGACGTCCCCGCGACGTAGCGGGCAGGACGACGTCATCACCGACCCGACCGGCGACGAGCCCGGCGCGCAGCTGGACCTGCAGCTCGACGCGCTCTGGCAGGTCCTCGCCCCCGTGGCGCGGTCGCGCGTGCTCGTGCTCGAGCAGTACGTGCAGGGCGTGGCCGGCTCGCAGGAGGACGCGGTCCAGGCCGCCCACCGGCTGTCCGGCGCGCTCGGCTCGTTCGCCCGGGGCGGCTCGGACGAGGCGGCCCGGCTGGAGCGCCTCCTCGCGGACGGTCCGCGGGACGCCCCCGAGGTCGCGCCGCTCGTGCAGGCGCTGCGCGCCGTCGTCGGCACGTCGTGAGCACACCGGGCGGGGACGTCCTGGCGCAGCTGTGGGCCCAGGTCGCGCACGTCGCGCAGTCGCGGGTGGCCGTGCTGGAGCGCGCCCTGCACGCCGTGCTGGCGGCCGCGCCCGAGGCGCGGGAGCTGTGCGGGCTCGCCGTCGAGGAGTGCCACAAGCTGGTCGGCAGCCTCGACAGCTACGGGCGGGCCGGCGGGTCGGCCCTGGCGCTGCAGGCGGCCCGCGCGCTGGAGGGGGCGCAGCCCGACCTCGCGGAGCTGCGCGCCGCGGTCGCGGCCCTGCGCCGGCTGGTCGGCGGCACCGAGCAGGCGGACGCGTGAGCGCCCCGGGTGCGCCCACCGGGCCCGTACGGTCTGCGGGAGCGACCACCAGGAGCGGGGTGCAGGGCGTGCAGCGCAGGGCCGACGAGCACGACCGCGAGCGCGCGGTCCAGCAGCTCGGGCTGCTGGACACGCTGCCGGAGGGGCGGTTCGACCGGATCACCGAGGCCGCGTCCCGCCTGCTCGGCATGCCCGTCTCGACGATCAGCCTCATCTCCGGGGAGCGGCACTGGAACAAGAGCCGCCACGGCGACGCCCCCGAGGAGCTGCCCCGCGACGTGTCCCTGTGCGACCACGTGGTCGCGGCGGACGCCCCCCTGCTCGTGCCGGACGTCCGGGCGGACCCGCGCTTCGCCGAGCTGCCGCACCCGGGCCTGCGCACCTACGCCGGCCAGCCGCTGCACAGCCTCTCGGGGCAGCCGGTCGGCGCGCTGTGCGTGCACTCCGACGTCGCCGTCGACCTGACGCCGCACGACCTCGAGGTGCTGGCGACGCTGGCCGAGTGGGCCCAGGCCGAGCTCCGCGCGACCGAGGCGGCGTCCTCGCTCGACCAGGTGCTGGCCGAGGAGGAGCAGCTGCGGGCGGTCCTCGACAGCGCCCCCGCCGGCGTCCTGCTCGTCGGCGGGGACGAGCGGGTCGTGTGGGCGAGCGGGCCGGCGCAGCTCGTGTTCGGCGACGCCGTCGGCCAGCCGCTGTCGGCGCTGCTGCCCGATGCCGACGTGCGCGAGCTCGCCGGCGGCCGACGCGCGGGCGATGCCGGGGCTGCCGGCCTGCGCGTGATCCGCCCGGGTGAGCGGGCGGACGGCACGCGTTTCCCC
>JAOPWW010000026.1 GCA_025965495.1 Frankiales bacterium | reverse complement strand
ACGACGGTCGGCTGCTCCGCGCGGGTGGGGCTCGCGGTCAGCGGTGCATCGTCCAGGACGGCGACGTGCACGACGGCGCGCACGGTCGGCAACCCGTCGAGGAGCTCGGCGACGGCGTCGCGGCGGTCGCGCGCCTTGCCGGCGAACCGGTAGCCGTCGGCCGCGACCAGCACCACGGGGTCGAGCTGGGCGAAGCGGTCGACGGCGCTCTGCGGCCCGATGTCCGGAGCGCACGCCGACCAGACGGCGCCGAGGGAGGCGCAGGCCAGCAGGCCGATCACTGCGGCCGGCGTGTTGGGCAGGTAGCCGACGACGCGGTCGCCCTGCTGCACGCCGAGTCCGGTCAGGGTCCGGGCGAGGGCGCCGACCTGGCCGCGCAGCTCGTCCCAGCTGACCTGGACCGCAGGTCCCTGCTCGGCTGCCGACACCAGCGCGGGGCCGCTCCCGCGGGTGCGCAGCACGTGCTCCGCGAAGTTCAGGCGGGCGCCCGGGAACCAGGCCGCACCGGGCATGGCGCGCGTCGTCAGCACCTGCTCGGGCGGCGTCGACGCCTGCACCTCGAACACGTCCCAGAGCAGCTCCCAGAAGTCCTCCAAGGAGTCCACCGACCAGCGCCACAGGGCCTCGTAGCCCTCCGGCGTCGGGTCGACGGCGAGCCCGTGCCGCAGGCGGACCTGCTCGGCGAACGCCGTCAGCCGAGAGGCGGCGACCCGCTCCGTGCTCGGCTGCCAGAGGACGTCCGCGGGGCGCTGCTCGCTCATGGTCTCTCCTGCGAAGGGGGAAGGGCCGACTGTAGGAGCCGCTGGCCTACCCTCCCCGCATGGCAGCCGTGAAGCAGGTGCAGGTGACCTTCGACTGCGCGCAGCCCCGCGCCGTCGCCCAGTTCTGGAAAGCGGTGCTCGGCTACGTCGACCCGCCGGTGCCGGCGGGCTTCGCCTCGTGGGACGACTACGACGCCTCGCTCCCGGAGGAGCGGCGCGGTCACGGGTGGGCGTGCCAGGACCCGGACGGCGTGGGCCCGCGGCTGTACTTCCAGCGGGTGCCCGAGGGCAAGGTCGTCAAGAACCGCGTGCACCTCGACGTGCGGGTCGGGACGGGTCTGCGCGGGGACGAGCGGGTCGCGGCGCTGGAGACCGAGGCGGCCCGGCTGACCGCGGCGGGCGCCCGGACCGTGGAGCTGCTGCGCGCCGACGCCTTCAACGAGTCGTGCCTGGTGATGCAGGACGTCGAGGGCAACGAGTTCTGCCTGGACTAGGCCGACGACGGGCCGCCGTGCCGCCCGGCGCCCGCGGCGAACCGGGCCGCGCCGGAGAGCGTCTCGGTCGCTAGGGGCAGCTGCCCGAAGGCGAACTCCGACAGCAGCGCGGCCTGCTCGTCGAGCCCCTCCGCGGCGAGCAGCGACTGGCGGTCGCTGCGCAGGCACACCTGGGGGAAGGCGGCGAGCTGGCGGGCGAGCTCCTGCGCGGCGGAGAGCGCCTCGCCGACCGGCACCACGCGGTTGGCGAGGCCGATGGCGAGGGCCTCCTGCGCGTCGACCGGCCGGCCGGTCAGGACGAGGTCCATCGCCCGTGACGTCCCGATGAGCCGGGGCAGCCGGACCGTGCCGCCGTCGATGAGCGGCACGCCCCACCGTCGGCAGAAGACGCCGAAGACCGCCGTCTCGTCGGCGACCCGCAGGTCGCACCAGGCCGCGAGCTCCAGGCCGCCGGCGACGGCGTAGCCGGACACGGCGGCGACGACCGGCTTGGACAGCTGCATCCGGCTGACGCCCATGGGGCCGTCCCCGTCCGGGGCGACCCGGTTGCCGCGCTCCGTGCCGACCGCCGTCAGGTCCGCGCCCGAGCAGAAGACGCCGCCCTCGCCGTGCAGGACCGCGACGGACGCGCTGTCGTCGGCGTCGAAGGCGCGGAAGGCGTCGGCGAGCGCTGCTGCGGTCGGGCCGTCGACGGCGTTGCGGCGGGAGGGACGCGACAGCAGGACGGTGGTGACGGGGCCGTCGCGCTGGACCCGGACGGCGTCGGTCATGTCGCTCCTCGCGGTGGGCTGGTCGGCTCTCGTAGTGTGCGCGGGCGTCCGGGACCGCGGCGCGCCGCCCCGAGAGAGAGGCCCGCCGTGAGCGACGAGCTGGTGCACCTGCAGGTCGACGCGGGCGTCGCCACCATCACCCTCGACTCCCCGGACAACCGCAACGCGCTGTCGGCGCAGCTGCGTCGCGAGCTCGGTGCGCACCTGGCGACGGCGCTCGCCGACGACGCCGTCCGGGTCCTCGTGCTCGCCCACACCGGCCGCGTCTTCTGCGCCGGGATGGACCTCAAGGAGGCGCGAGGCGGGTCCGCGGGCGAGCAGGGCGTCAACGAGTTCCCCGCCCTGCTCGAGACGCTCTGGAACTCGCCGAAACCGGTCGTGGCGCAGGTCGCCGGGCCGGCTCGGGCCGGCGGCGTCGGGCTGGTCGCGGCGTGCGACGTCGCCGTCGCCTCGACCGCCGCGACGTTCGCCTTCACCGAGGTGCGCATCGGCGTCGTCCCCGCGGTGATCAGCGTGCCGGTCCTGCCGCGCGTGTCCCCGCGGGCCGCGCACGAGCTGATGCTGACGGGCGAGGTGTTCGACGCGCAGCGGGCCGTGGAGATCGGGCTCGTGAACCGGGCCGTCGCCCCCGAGCAGCTGGAGGACGAGGTCCGGCGCTACGCCCAGATGCTCGCCCTCGGCGCCCCCGGGGCGCTCGCGGCCACCAAGGCGCTGCTCACCACCGACATCGGTGAGGCGCTGCGGGCGCGGCAGGCGGAGTCGGCGGTGCACTTCGCCAGCGACGAGGGCCAGGAGGGCATCCGCGCGTTCGCGGAGAAGCGCCCGCCGTCCTGGGTGCCTGCCTAGAGGAACTCGAGCCGCAGCTGCGGCGTCGTGGGCCGGGCCTGGCAGGTGAGCACGACGCCGGAGGCGAGCTCGTCCGGCTCGAGCGCGTAGTTCACGTCCATGCTGACGGCGCCCTCGACGACCCGGGCGCGGCAGGTGCCGCACACCCCGCCGCGGCAGGCGTACGGCGCGTCGGGGCGGACCGCGAGGACGGCGTCGAGGACCGTCTCGGTGTCGCCGTCGACCGCGAGCGTGCTGGTGCGTCCGTGCAGGACGACGACGACGCTGCTCGCGTCCTGGGGCGGCCCCTCCCGCTCGGGCCGGAGCGGCGGTGCGTCGGCGTGGAAGAGCTCGACGTGCACGCGGTCGTCCGGGACGCCGAGAGCGAGCAGCGTCTCGCGGGCGCCCGTCACCATGCCGAACGGGCCGCAGAGGTACCAGGCGTCGACGTCCGGGACGGGGACCAGGCCGGCGGCCGCGAGCCGCTCCAGGCGGTCGCCCTCGATCCGGCCGCTCAGCAGCGGCGACTCCTGCTCCTCGCGGGACAGGACGTTGAGCACCTGCAGCCGCTCCGGGAAGCGGTCCTTGAGGTCGGCGATCTCCTCGAGGAACATCACGTCGGCCTGGGTGCGGTTGCCGTAGAGCAGCACGACGTCGCGGTCCGGCTCGACGTCGAGGACGCTCGCCGCGATGTACAGCACGGGCGTGATGCCGCTGCCGGCGGCGACCAGGCCGTAGGT
>JAOPWW010000536.1 GCA_025965495.1 Frankiales bacterium | reverse complement strand
GCTGCCGCTGCGCGACGCGGTCCGCCGCGCGGAGGCGCTCGCCCTCGGCGACGAGGTCGAGGTCGTCATGCGCCTGCGGGAGCCCTGACCGGCCCCGCTACCGGCCGCTCCACACCGGCGGCCGCTTCTCCAGGAACGCCGTGATGCCCTCGGCCGTGTCGGCGCTGGCGGTGACCGCCGCGACCTCGCGCTCGTTGCGGACCCACACCTCCTCCTCGCTCGCGACGTGCCCGTCGACGGCTCCCACGGCGAGGCGCTTGCTCGCCTGGACCGCCAGCGGCGCTCCGGCGGCGACCTGCCCGGCCAGGCGCAGCGCCACCTCCAGCACGTCCGCCGCGGGGACGACCTCGTTGACCAGTCCCCAGCGCAGCGCCTCCGCCGCCGTCATCGGCTCGCCGGTCAGCACCATCCGCATGGCGACCTTCCGGGGCAGCTGCTGGGGCAGGCGGAACACGCCGCCGGCTGCGGCGAACAGGCCCCGGTGCACCTCCGGCAACCCGAACGCGGCGGTGTCGGCCGCGACCACGAGGTCGCACGCGAGCACCAGCTCGGTGCCGCCGCCGAGCGCCTGCGCCCCGACCGCGGCCACGACCGGCGTGCTGGTCGCGCGACCGACGAAGCCCCCGAACCCGTCCCGCTCCCGGCCGGGCGCGAACGGCCGCTCGCCCCGCCCGAGCGCCTTGAGGTCGGCCCCCGCGCAGAACGCCTTGTCCCCCGCGCCGGTCAGCACCACGCAGCGGACGTCGGCGTCGTCCTCGGCCAGGTCGATCGCGGCCGACAGCCTCGCGGCGAGGTCGGCGTCGACGGCGTTGCGCACGGCCGGCCGGTTCAGGGTCACGAGCAGCACGTGACCGCGCCGCTCGACGAGGACGCTGGGCTCGGCAGTGGTCACGGTGCTCCTGACAGGTCGAGGGGTCGCACGGCTACGGCGCCGTCGTGCACGGACAGGCGGACCCGCCGGCCCACGTGCGTGGTGGCGCCGGGCGGCAGGCGGTCCAGCGACAGCACGCCGGCCTCAGCGGCGTCGCCGGCGCGGGTCGCGGCGACGACGCGCTCCCCGGCGTCGGTCAGCCCGACCAGGAACGCCTGCTGCAGGGAGCCGTCCCGTCCGTGCTCGACGGTCGCGGTCTCGACCACGACCTCGAGCCCGTCGTGCACCGCGCGACGCGGGACCGGTGGGGAGACGACCTGCTCGGGCTCGGGCCGGCCGACGTAGCCGCCCGGGTGCGCCTCGGCGCCGAGCAGGACGGCGTGCTGCTTGGTGAGGAAGCCGCCGTTGGCGTGGACCAGGGCGGTGCGCGCGCCGGCGCGCAGGCGCTCCACCATCGTGGCGACGGCGTGCAGGGAGTAGCTGTTGAAAGGGCCGCCGAAGGAGGAGTGGCCGCCGGTGACCGTCAGGACGGCGTCGGAGTCGAGCCCGAGGTGCCGGGCGACCAGCTTCGGGACGACCGGGAAGCAGCTGTACACGTCGACGAGGTCGACGTCGGCGACGGCGGTCCCTGCCTGCGTCAGGCAGGCGTCGAGAGCGCGGCCGAGGGCGACCGAGCCGCCGAAGCCCGGGCGCTGCAGGACGTCCGGGTCGTCGTCGGCCCCGGCGCCGCCCCAGACGTGGACCAGCTGCCGCTCCGGCACGCCCAGCGCGAGGGCGCGCTCGAGCGAGGTGACGACGACGGCGGCCGCCTGGTCGACGTGGGGGTGCGCGTTGACGGCCAGCCGGTAGGGCTCGCAGACCGTGCGCGTCCCGGTGAGCACGTGCTCGGGGGTCCGGACCTCCGGGTCCCACGCGACCGGGTGCTGCGCCGCCACGCGGCTGTAGTCGGCGTAGATCCGCGCGGAGTGCTCCGCGGCCTGCCGCGGGGTCTGGCCGAGGTCGGCCTGCAGCCGGTTCTCGTACAGCGGGTAGACCCGGACCGGCAGGAACAGGCCCGCCTCGAGCAGCTCCGGAGAGCCGAGGTCGGCCAGGTCGAACGACGGCGGGCCGCCCGGCGTCGCGCTCCACCCGGCCTCGCGCGGGTCCGTGCCGGCGTTGCGGAACACGCTCGCCGACGCCTGCGCCTCCCCGCCGACCACCAGGGCGACGTCGCTGTCCCCGGCCCACACCCGGGCCGCGGCCTCGTCGAGCAGTCGCGCCGGGTGGTGCCCGCCCATGCCGGTGTCGACCAGCGTGCGGGGCGCGGCCCCGACCCGGGCCGCGACCTGTCCCGCCAGGCCGTCGTAGGCCCAGCTCGTGACGGCGACGGCGTGGACGGCGTCGGCCGCGGCCAGCAGCCCGGGGACGCCGGCGTCGTGCTCGGCACGTGCGAGGGCGTCGAGCACCAGCCCGAGCGGCTCGCGTGCGCCCTGCGCGGTGCGGCCCCGGTTCGCCCGCAGCTGCCCGACGCCGACGACGACGGGGCTGCGCGGGGAGGGCGGTCGCGTGCTCAGCGGTCCAGCCAGTCGCGGACCGCCGCGGTGAGGAACGCGAGGTCCTCCGGGATCCCCCGCGGGTTGCCGGCCCGGTGGCCCCACACGCTCGGGATCGGGCGGAGCTCGGCCGCCTGCAGGTGCTCGAGCTCCGCGGCGTTGTCGGCCACCCGGAAGTACAGGTCGGTCTCGCTCGGCAGCAGCAGGACGCGGGCCTCGATCGCGGCGAGCGCGTGGGGCAGGTCGCCGCCGTGCTGCTCCCCGGCGCTGATGTCCGCCGCGGTCCACGTCTGGGCCTGGGCGTACAGGTCGGCTGCCCGGTTGCCGGCGAAGCCCTGCTCCCAGTCGGTGCGCAGGTAGGTCTCCAGGTCCGGCGCCCCCAGCGCCGTGCGGTACAGCTGCTGGCGGTAGAAGTCCTGACTCAGGCCCCACCCGGCGTAGACGTGGGCGAAGGCCCGGAGCGAGGCGACCGGCTCGGCGGAGAAGCGGCCGCCGCCGAGGTGCTCGGGCGCGGCCTCGAGCAGGCGCAGCAGGCCGGACAGGAAGACCGTGTTGTGGTCGGCCGTGCGGGCGCTGCCGCAGACGACGATCGCGCGCTCCACCAGCTCGGGGTAGAGCGCGGCCCAGTGGTAGGCCTGGATGCCGCCCATCGAGAAGCCGTAGGCGGCGGCGACGCGCGTGACGCCGAGGTGCTCGGTGAGCAGCCGGTGCTGCGCGCGGACGTTGTCGCCGGCCGTCACCAGCGCCGGGTAGTCGGCCGTGTCGGACGCGCTGCTCGAGACGCCGCCCGAGAACATGTCCGGGACGACGACGAACCAGCGGGTCGGGTCCAGCACCCCGTCCGGCCCGATCAGCCAGGTGAGGTCGTCCGACGTCGCGGAGTAGCTGCAGGGGTAGACGATCGCGTTGTCGCCGCCGGGGGCCAGCGTCCCGTGCGCCTGCCACGCGAGCCGCGCACCCGCGATCGTCCCTCCCCGCTCCACCGGCAGGTCGCCGAGCTCGAGCACGCCACGGGTCACGGGCCAGTCCACGCGCAGAGGCTACGACGCCGCCCTCCGGACTAGGCGGCGGCGCGCGCCTCCCGGCCCACCCGCGCCAGCAGCCGGTCCAGCGCGGCGTTCACCTCGACGGGCCGCGTCTGGTTGACGACGTGGCCGGCCCCCGGCACGACCACCAGCTCGGCGCTCGGGCCGATGTCCTCGACCATCCGGGCGCTGTGCTCGGGACGGACCAGCCGGTCCTCCCCGCCGGTGACGACGACGACCGGGGTGCCGGCCAACCGGGGCAGCACGCGCAGGACGTCGTGGCGCAGCAGCGCCCCCTGCAGGGCGCCGAGGGTCGACAGCGGCGGGCCCTCCAGCAGGTCCTGGGTCATCGCCAGGGTCGCGGGGTCGACGTCGTCGGTGCCGAACATGACGGCGCGGGTCAGCCGGCGCAGGACCCGGGTGCGGCGGGGGCGCAGCTGCTCGAGCAGCGGGGCCAGCACGCGGAAGCCGAACAGGCCGCCGGCGAGCAGCCGGTGCCGGCCGGCCCAGCGCAGGGCGTCCTCGACGGGGTGCCCGTCGAGCTGGTGGCCGGCGCCCGTCGACACCAGCGCGACGCCGGCGACGCGGGTCCGGAACAGGTCGGGGTGGCGGTCGGCGAGGGCCAGCACGGTCATGCCGCCCATGGAGTGCCCCACCAGGACCACACGGCCCGTCGGCGTGGTCTGCGCGACGACCTCGGCCAGGTCGTCGGCCAGGTCCGCGACGTCGAGGACGCGGGGTGCGTGCCCGGACCGGCCGTGGTGACGGTGGTCGTACCGGACCAGGCGGACGTCGTTGCCGAGGTGGTTCCACTGCATGTCGAACTCGAGGGTCCGGGCCAGGAAGCCGTGGACGAGCACGACGGTGGTGTCCGAGGTGGGGACCCCGCCGACCTGGGCGTGCAACCGCGTCCCGTCCGACAGCACGACCTCCCGGCTGCCCGCCGGCGGCGCGGGGAGCGGCTCGGGCCGGGTCGCCCGGGCCCAGCGGACCTGGTTCGCCAGCCACAGGAGCAGCAGCAGGAGCAGCGGACGCCGGGCCGGCGCGGTCACGGAGCGGCCGGCGTCGTCGCGGCCGGGAAGACGGGCACGCCCGGCACCTTGCGGTTGATCTCGCGGGTCTGCTCCAGCGTCTGCCGGGCGACCTCGAGCAGCTGCTGCTGCGTCTGCTGCGAGGCCTTGAGGGTCGCCAGCGTCTCGCGCGCGACGGCCAGCGCCTGCTGCCCGGTGGCGAGCGTCTGCTCGGCGACGGCGAGAGCGGCCCGGGCGAGGCGGACGCCCTCGGCGGCGCTGCGCACGAGCGTGTCGACCTTCTCGCCGAGCTGGTCGAGCGGGCCGAGCGCCCTGATGACCTCGCGCACGGTCTGCAGCGCGGCCTCGGTCTGCTGGCGGATGGCCGTGGTGTCCTGCTGGGCGGCCTGGGCGACCTCGAGGCCCTGCTGCTGGACGACGAGGGACCTCTCGGCGTCGACGAGCTGTGACCGGACGACGGCGAGGGACTCGCGGCCGGTGCCGAGCGTGCCGTAGATGGCCTTCTCGCTGCTGGCGAGGTCGGTCTGGGTCTCGCCGATGTCGTCGCGCATGCCCCGGGCCGGTCCGAAGAGCAGCGTGAGGGTGCCGGCCAGCAGGACGGCCCCGATGAGCAGGAGGACCCCCAGCTGCCGCCGGGTCATGACCGAGACGGGGGTGCGCTCGGCGCGCTCGGCGGCGGGCTCGCGCAGAGCAGCGCCGGGTGCGCGCAGGACGTCGAGCAGGGTCACCGGGGGACCTCTCGGGCAGGGGGCTGGACCCTCCGTCCCTACCCCGGGTGCTGCCTGTTGCAAGCAGTGTCCTCGCCCACACGGGGCCGGCTCCCTCAGCCGGACCGGCTGAGCCTCGGTCGCAGCGCCAGGGTGCTCCGCGCCGCCCAGCACCCCCGCCAGACGCCGGCCGCGTAGGCGAGGTCGTCGACGAGGCGCAGCCCGGTCCACCGGAGCGGGTCGATCGCAGGGCGCCGCCTCCGGTGCTCGAGCAGCGGCGGCACGAGCAGGGCGGCCAGGGCGGTCCGGCGGGTCGCCCGTGGCAGGAGCGCGGCGAGCAGGAGCGGCAGCGTCACGACGGTCCCCGCCCCGCCGAGGCCGGTGCCGACGCTGACCACCCCCTGGCCGACCGCGCGGGCCGCCTCGA
>JAOPWW010000521.1 GCA_025965495.1 Frankiales bacterium | reverse complement strand
GCCGGTCACCGCGACCGACCAGCCGGCACCGGTCAGGGCGGTGGCCAGCGCCCGGCCGATGCCGCGGCTGCCGCCGGTCACCAGGGCGACGCTCACGCGCGCAGCACCGCCCCGGTCCGCTCCCCGGCCAGAGCGACGGCGGCGTCGCGGGCGCCCAGCACCTCGACGTCGGTCAGGGTGCGGTCCGGCGCCCGGAAGCGCAGGGCGTAGGCGAGCGAGCGGCGTCCCTCCCCCACCTGCGGACCCGTGAACACGTCGAACAGGTGCAGGTCCTCCAGGAGCTCCCCGGCGCCGGACCGCAGGGCCGCCTCGACGTCGGCCGCGGCCACCGCAGCCTCGACCACCAGCGCGACGTCGACCGACGACGGCGGGTAGTGCGACACCACGGGGGCGCGCACCGGGTCGAGGGCGGCCGCGGCCTCGACCAGCACGTCCAGGTCCGCCTCGGCCGCGCAGGTGCGGGCGGGCAGCCCGAGCGTGGCGACGACCCTCGGGTGGAGCTCCCCCGCGAGGCCGACCCGCCGGCCGTCGAGCAGCAGCTCGGCGCAGCGCCCGGGGTGGAACGGGTCCTGCTGCAGCGCCCGGGGCACCAGGACGAGCCCGAGGGCACGACCCAGGTCGACGAGGGCGGAAACGGCCGCGTCCCAGGAGGCGGGCGCACCGGTCAGGACGACGCCGGCGTGGCGGGGCTGGGCCGGCAGGGCGGCGTCGAGCGCGGCCCGCTGCTCCGGAGTCGGGGGTCCGTCCACACCGGGAGTGGGGGCGGAGCCGCCGGCGCCGAGGAACACCGGGCCGGTCTCGAACAGGGCGACGTCGGCCAGCCCTCGGGACGCGTTGCGGGCCAGCGCGGCCAGCAGGCCGGGCAGCAGGCTGGGCCGCAGCAGGGCCTGCTCGGCGGACAGCGGGTTGACCAGCCGGGGCGACGGACCGCCCGCGCCGAACAGGTCGACCGCCTGCTCCCCGACGAACGGCGGCGTCACGACCTCGACCAGCCCGCCGGCGGCGAGGGCGCGCGACGCGGTCCGCCGCAGCCCCTGCTGCCGGGTCAACCCCCGCCCGGCGGGCGCCGACGGCAGCGCGACGGGGATCGTGTCGTAGCCCTCGAGCCGGACGACCTCCTCGACCAGCTCGGCCGTGCCCGTGAGGTCGGGACGCCACGACGGCGGGACGACCTCGACGACGTCGCCCTCGCCCGTCACCGTGCAGCCGACGTCCTGCAGCCGCCCGACGACGACGTCGCGCGCGTAGGGGCGCCCGGCGATCCGCTCGGGGGCGCCGACCGGGAACGCCAGGACAGGCTGCGCCGGACGGGAGTCGACGTCGGTGACGGGTCCTGCGGTGGCGCCTCCGTGCTCGACGAGCAGCCGTACCGCGGCCTCGGCGGCGGCGGGGGCGAGCGCCGGGTCGACCCCGCGCTCGTAGCGCTTGCTCGCCTCGCTCGGCAGCCGGTGCCGCCGGGCGGTCTTGGCGATCGCCACCGGCTCGAACCGGGCGCTCTCCAGCAGCAGGGTCGTCGTCGTGGCCGTGACCTCGGTGGCTGCGCCGCCCATGACGCCGGCGACCGCGACGGCACCGGACGTGTCGGCGATGACCAGGTCGGCCTCGTCGAGGGCCCGGTCCTTGCCGTCGAGGGTCGTCAGCCGCTCCCCCGCGAGCGCCCGGCGGACCGTGATGCCGCCCTGGAGGCGGTCGGCGTCGAAGGCGTGCAGCGGCTGGCCGAGCTCGAGCATGACGTGGTTGGTGACGTCGACGGCCAGGCTGATCGGGCGCATCCCGGCCAGCACGAGCCGGCGCTGGAGCCACGCGGGCGACGGCGCGGCCGGGTCGAGGCCGGTCACGAGGCGGGCGACGTAGCGGGTGCAGCCGTCGTCCTGGAGCGTGACGGGCGGGCCGTCGTCGGTGGCCGGAGCAGCCGGTGCGAGCCCGGGGTCGACCAGCTCGAGGCCGAAGGCGGTGGCGACCTCGCGGGCGACGCCCCGGACCGACAGGGTGTAGCCGCGGTCGGGGGTGACCGCGATGTCGAGGACCTCGTCGCGCAGGGACAGGTGCTCCACGACGTCGACGCCGAGCGGGGCGTCGGGCGCGAGCACCAGGATGCCGTCGGACTCGTCCGACAGCCCCAGCTCGGCCTCGGAGCAGATCATCCCGTCGGAGGTCCGGCCGTAGGTCTGCCGCGTGGCGATCTCGAACCCGCCGGGCAGGGAAGCTCCGGGCAGGGCGAACGCGACCCGGTCGCCGGCGGCGAAGTTGCGGGCACCGCAGACGACCTCGTGCGAGCGCGTCCCCACGTCGACGTGGCAGAACCGGATCGGCTTCTTGAAGCCGGTCAGCTCCTCGACGTCGAGGACCTCCCCGACGACGACGGACCGGACGTCGTCGCCGTAGCGGTGGACCTGCTCGACCTCGAGGCCGGCGCGCACGAGGGCGGCGGCGACGTCGTCGGCGGAGGCGGACAGGGCCGGCACGAGCGTGCGCAGCCAGGACAGCGGGACGCGCACGTCAGGCCTCCAGGCCGAAGGGGAGGGTGAAGCGGACGTCGCCCTCGTAGAGGTCACGGATGTCGGTGATCCCGTGGCGGAACATCAGCGTGCGGTCCAGGCCCATCCCGAACGCGAAGCCGCTGTAGCGCTCGGGGTCGACGCCGCAGGCGCGGAGCACGGCGGGGTTGACCATGCCGCAGCCCCCGACCTCGATCCAGCCCTCGCTGCTGCAGACCCGGCAGGGCTCGCCGCCCGGCACGGCGGAGGCGCCGCGGCAGGAGAAGCACTGCAGGTCGAGCTCGGCGCTCGGCTCGGTGAAGGGGAAGTAGTTCGGGCGCAGGCGCGTCGTGGTGCCCTCGCCGAACATCGCGGCGGCGTAGGCGTCGAGCGTGCCGCGCAGGTGGGCCATCGTGATGCCCTCGTCGACGCACAGGCCCTCGAGCTGGCCGAACACGGGCGAGTGGGTCGCGTCCTGGGCCTCGTTGCGGAAGACCCGGCCGGGGCAGACGACGTAGACGGGCAGCTCGCGGTCCAGCAGCGACCGGACCTGCACGGGCGAGGTCTGGGTGCGCAGCAGCAGGCCGCTGCCGGGTGGGTCGACCCAGAGCGTGTCCTGCTCCTCGCGGGCCGGGTGGTGGGCCGGGACGTTGAGGGCGTCGAAGTTGAACCAGGCGTGCTCGAGCTCCGGGCCCTCGGCGAGCTCCCAGCCCATCCCGACGAAGACGTCGACGATCCGCTCCTGGATCGTGGTCAGCGGGTGGCGCGCACCGACCGGGCGGGACGGCAGGACGGTGACGTCGACGGCCTCCTCCACCAGGACGCGCGCGTCCCGCTCGGCCTCCAGCGCCTGGCGGCGGTCGTCGAAGGCCCGCCCGAGGGCCTGCGCGACCGCGTTGACCCGCTTGCCGGCGTCGGCCTTCTGGTCCTTGGGCAGCGCGCCGACGGCCTGGCGGGCCCGGGCCAGCGGGCTCTTGTCGCCCACGGTCGTGGCCTTGAGGGCGGCGAGCGCGGACAGGTCGGGCGCGGCGGCGAAGGCGGCGAGGGCCTCGTCGCGGACGGCGTCGAGGGCGGGCTGGTCGAGCAGGTCGGGCACGGGTGGTCCTCTACGGCTGTGGGTCGGCGGGGAGCAGTCTTCCAGGGCGGCCCGCCGGGCCCTACTCGTCGTAGGGGGCTGTCCCGGCGGGCAGCAGGAAGCGGAACTGGGCGCCGCCGCTGGGCGACCGCCCGACCTCGACCGTCCCGCCGTGGGCCTCGACGAGGCCCTTGACGATGTAGAGCCCGAGGCCGGTGCCGCCCCGGCGGTTGCCGCGCCAGAACCGGGTGAAGACGCGCGACGCGACCTCCTCCGGGATGCCCGGGCCCTCGTCGCCGACGGTGACCTCGGTGCCGTCGTCGGCGGGCCGCACGCAGATCGTCACGGTGCCCGCACCGTGGCGCAGGGCGTTCTCGACGAGGTTCGCGACGACCTGGTCCATCTTGTCGGGGTCGGCCCAGGTCTCGGGCCGGCCGTCCTCGACGTGGACGACGAACCGCTCCGGCGGCTCCCCCGCCGCGATGCGTCCGTCGACGGCCTTCTGCACGCTGCGGCCGACGTCGACGACCTGCTTGCGCATCTCGAGACGCCCGGCGTCGATGCGGCTGACGTCGAGCAGCTCGGTGAGCAGCCGGGTGACCCGGTCGGCGTCGGCGTTGACCGTCTCGAGCATGAGCTTCTTCTGGTCGTCGTTGAACCGGTCCCACTTGGCGAGCAGCGTGGCGGTGAAGCCCTTGACGCTGGTGAGCGGGCTGCGCAGCTCGTGGGCGACGGTCGACACGAGGTCCGCGCGGCTGCGGTCGGTGCGCTCGCGGGCGCGGTCGTCGCGCAGCACGACGACGAGGCGCACGAGGCGCCGCTGCTCGTCGCGGACGTAGGAGGCGGTGACCAGCAGGTCCCGTCCGGCCAGCGACAGCTTGCGCTCGGGCTGCCGGGTGCGGGTCGCGAGACCCCCCCACGGGTCGGTGCAGGTCCACCAGTCGCGGCCCTGGTCGTCGGTGAGCGGCAGGACGTCGCGCAGCGGGAGGCCGACGGCGGCGTCGGCGGTCGTGCCGAGCACGCGCGCCGCCGCAGGGTTGACCACGGTCACGACGCCGGCGTCGTCGGCGACGACCACGCCGTCGGGCAGGTCGTCGTACGCGGTCTTGTCGTCCACGGCGGCCTCCCTCCGGGTCCTGGGTCGCGCCACTGTAGGGCGGGGCACGGCCTGCGTCAGGACGTCGCGGACCGGCGGTGCGCGCGCGCCGAGGCGTACAGGCAGACGGCGGCCGCGACGGCCAGGTTGAGCGACTCCGCCCGCCCGTGCAGCGGCACCCGGACGCGACGGTCCGCGAGCGCCAGGGCGGCGTCGTCCAGTCCGGCCGCCTCGTTGCCGAACAGCCAGGCGGTGGGGGCGGACAGCGCGCCGTCGTCGGCGAGGTCGTCGAGGTCGTCGGCGCCGGCTCCGGT
>JAOPWW010000509.1 GCA_025965495.1 Frankiales bacterium | reverse complement strand
GGCGGCGAGGGCCTGGGCGGCGGCGGCCGGCCCGGGCGGGCCGTCGCCGAGGACGACGACCGTGCGGGCCGGCAGGTCGTCGGGCAGCCCGGCGGGCTCTGCAGCAGGGAGCACTGCTGTCCACGGTGCGCCGCCCGGACGGCCGTCGAGGTCCTCCGGCCAGTCGCCCTCGGTCGGGACCAGGGGGTCGCGCAGCGCGACGTTGACCTGCACCGGTCCCGACGCCGCGGCCGCGAGCACGCGGCAGGTCTGGGACCGCCAGTAGGCGTTCTGGCCGGCCCGCACCTCGGGGACCCCGAGCTCGGTGAACAGCCGGACCGCGCCGCCGTAGAGGCCGAGCTGGTCGACCGTCTGGTTCGCGCCCGCGCCCCGCAGCTCCGGCGGCCGGTCGGCCGACAGCACCACCAGGGACGCCCCGCTGTGGGCGGCCTCCAGCACGGCCGGGTGCAGGTTGGCGACCGCCGTGCCCGACGTCGTCACCACCGGCACGGGCCGCCCGGACGCCTTGGCCAGCCCGACGGCGAGGAACCCGGCGGACCGCTCGTCGATGCGGACGTGCAGCCGCAGCCGGCCCGCGGCGTCGGCGTCGTGCAGGGCGAACGCGAGGGGGGCCGACCGGGACCCGGGGGACAGGACGGCGTCGCGCACGCCTCCGCGGACGAGCTCGTCGACGAGCACCCGCGCCAGGGCGGTCGAGGGGTTCACCCCTCCAGTCTCGGGGGTCAGGCCTGGGCGGGCTTGTCGGCGTACATCGCGACGTCGGCGGCGGCGAGCAGGTCGAGGGCGTCGTCGGAGACGGCCAGGCCGACCGAGCAGCGGACCTGCACCGCCCCGGTGGCGGTCAGGAGCGGGAAGGAGCCGGCGCTCCGGACCCGGGCGAGCAGGCCGGCGGCGGCGACGCGGGGGAGCCGGGCCGCGACGACGAACTCGTCCCCGCCGAGCCGGGCGACCAGGTCGCCCTCCCGGGAGGCCGTCCGCAGCCGCTCCCCGAGCTGCGCGAGCAGCTGGTCGCCGGCGGCGTGCCCGAGGCCGTCGTTGACCTGCTTGAAGCGGTCGACGTCGACGTAGGTCAGGGCGACGACCTGGTCGGGGGAGCAGGACGACAGGGCGGCGTCGAGCCAGGGCTGCACGGTGCGGCGGCTGCTGCACCCGGTGAGGGCGTCGGTCTCGGCGTCCTTGCGGGCGCGGGCGGCGGCGGCGCGCTCCGCGGCGACGACGGCGGTGCGCTCGACCTCGCCGGCGATGAGCCGGGCGAACAGCGCCAGTGTCGGGAGGTGGTCGGGGGCGTCGGCGTGGGCGACGTCGTCAGCGCCGCAGAGCGTCCCCCAGACGCGCCCGTCGGAGAGCCGGACCGGCACGGAGACGTAGGTGACGATGCCGAGGGCGGCCGCGGCGCCGCTGTCCGCCCAGACGGCGGGGACGTCGGTCGTGCAGGCCCGCCCCTCGTCCAGGGCGCGCTTGCAGAGGGTGTCGCCCCACGGGACGTGCAGGCCCTCGGGGAGCGCGAAGCCCTCCTTGGTGTTGCGGGCGTAGCGGATCTCCTGCACGTCCCGCTCGGCGTGGACGACCGTGAGGTAGGTCGAGGCGATGCCGCTGAGGTCGTGCAGGGCGTCCAGGAGCGGTCGGGTGAGGCCCTCGACGCCGTCGGCGCCGCTGACGACGCCGGCCAGCCCGACGAGGTCGGCGGCCGTGCGCTGTGCCGGCACCAGCTGCGCCGGGACCAGCTGCGGCGAGGACAGCCGCGCCTCCCGGTCGCGCAGCAGCGCCGGGTACAGCTCGCCGACGACCTCCGACAGGGCCTCCAGGACGGCGAGGTCGCGGTCGTCGAGGTCGGTCCGGGAGGTGCTGCCTGCGACGCCGAGGACGCCGAGCTCGCGGCCGTCGACGCCTCGCACGACGGTCCCGACGTAGCAGCCGATCCCGAGGGCGGCCGTCACGGGCAGCGCGTGCAGGTCGGGGCGGTCCTCGACGTCGGCGACCACCAGCGTGCCGGCCGCGGGCACGTGGGCGCACCACGAGTCGGTCACCGGCCGGTCGGCCTCGAGCGCGCGGGCGCGGCCGACGCCGGCCGTGACGGCGAGGTCGATCGTGTGGACGTCGCCGCGGATCCGGCCCAGCACGGCGTGCTGCAGGCCGAGCTGCTCGCAGAGCAGGCGCAGCAGCTGCAGGAGGGCCGCCTCGGGGTCGCCGGAGGCCAGCCGAGCCAGGCGGGCGAGCTCGGGGGCCGACGTCATGGCCCCCTGTCGGCGCTCACGCCGGCGGGATGAGCTCCCGGCAGCGCTCGACCCGCTCGCGCCACCACCGCTGCCGGTCCGGAGGGGCGGCGAGCGCGGCGAGCCGGGCGGGGTCGGGGACCACGTCGACGACCGGCAGGGCGCCGTCGACGACCGGGTAGTCGCAGACGTCGTCGGCCATGAGCCCCGTGGTGGCCAGGCCGCAGGCGAAGGGCAGCTCGGGCAGGGCCGCGGCGAGCGCGACGCCGGCCCGGATGCCGACGGAGGTGTCCAGAGCCGACGACACCACCACCGGCAGCCCGCACGCCTCGGCGACCTCGAGCGCCCGGCCCACCCCGCCGAGCGGCGCCACCTTGAGCACGACGACGTCGGCCGCCCCGGCCAGGGCGACCTTCAGGGGGTCCTCGGCCTTGCGCACGCTCTCGTCGGCCGCGACCAGCACGTCGAGGTGGACCCGGGCCAGGCACAGCCGCAGGGAGGTCAGCTCGGCGACGGTGGTGCACGGCTGCTCGGCGTACTCGAGGTCGTAGGGCGCCAGCGCGCCGAGGGCCCGGCGCGCCTCGGCGACCGACCAGCCGCCGGTGGCGTCGACGCGGACCCTGCCGGCCGGTCCGAGGGCCGAGCGCACGGCGGCGACCCGGTCGACGTCGTCGGCGAGGGACTGGCCTGCCTCGGCGACCTTGACCTTCGCCGTCGTGCAGCCGGGGAAGCGGGCGAGCACGGCGTCGACGTCGGCGGCCGCGACGGCGGGGACGGTCGCGTTCACCGGGACCCGGTCGCGCCGCGGCGACGGCGGCGGCGTCGTGCAGGCGTCGAGCGCGGCGGCCAGCCAGCGGGAGGCCTCGGCGTCGTCGTACTCGAGGAACGGGCCGAACTCGCCCCAGCCCGCGGGACCCTCCAGCAGCGCGACCTCCCGGACGTCGACGCCCCGGAAGCGCACCCGCATGGGGACCGCGACGACGTGCACCTCCACCCGTGCCTCCTACAGTCCGTACGTGACCGTGAGCGAGATCTTCGACCCCGCAGCGTGGACCGAGGTCCCCGGGTTCGACCTGCAGGACATCACCTACCACCGCTCGACCGCAGCCGGACGCGACGGCGGCGTCGTGCGCATCGCGTTCGACCGGCCCGAGGTGCGCAACGCCTTCCGGCCCTCGACCGTCGACGAGCTCTACCGCGTCCTCGACCACGCCCGCATGTCGCCCGACGTCGGCTGCGTGCTGCTCACGGGCAACGGGCCGTCGCCCAAGGACGGCGGCTGGGCGTTCTGCTCCGGCGGCGACCAGCGCATCCGGGGCCGGTCGGGCTACCAGTACGCCGAGGGCGACACCGCCGACTCGGTGGACCCGGCGCGGACCGGCCGGCTGCACATCCTCGAGGTGCAGCGCCTGATCCGGACGATGCCCAAGGTCGTCGTCTGCGTGGTCCCGGGCTGGGCCGTCGGCGGGGGGCACAGCCTGCACGTCACCTGCGACCTGACCCTGGCCAGCCGCGAGCACGCCCGGTTCAAGCAGACCGACGCCGACGTCGGCAGCTTCGACGGCGGCTACGGCAGTGCGGGTCTGGTCCGCCAGGTCGGCCAGAAGTTCGGGCGCGAGATCTTCTTCCTGGGCCGGGACTACACGGCCGAGCAGATGCACGCGATGGGCGCGGTGAACGAGGTCGTCGACCACGCCGACCTGGAGAAGGTCGCGCTCGAGTGGGCCGTCGCGATCGTGCGCAAGAGCCCGACGTCCCAGCGGATGCTCAAGTACGCCTTCAACGCCGTGGACGACGGCCTGGTCGGCCAGCAGGTCTTCGCCGGCGAGGCCACCCGCCTGGCCTACATGACCGACGAGGCCACCGAGGGCCGCGACGCGTTCCTGCAGAAGCGCGACCCGGACTACTCGCCCTACCCGTACTACTACTAGTGCGGCCGCTGCTGGCCGGGACGCCGACCCTCGCGACCCTGGCCGCCGCGCTGGACGGCACCGGACCGGCGCTGCTCACCGACTCCTCCCCCCACGTCGTCGCGGCGCTCCGCCCGCAGGACGGCGTCGACGACGACGTCGCGGTCGTCGTGCCGACGTCGGGCTCCACGGGCGTCCCGAAGGGGGTGCTGCTCACCGCGGAGGCCCTGCTCGCGTCCGCGAACGCCGCGCTGGAGCGGCTCGGCGGACCGGGCCGGTGGCTGCTGGCGATCCCGCCGACCCACGTCGGGGGCCTGCAGGTCCTGGTGCGGTCGCTGGTGGCCGGCCTCGACCCGGTCGTGCTGCCACCCGGGCCGTTCACGGCCACCTCGCTCGACGGCGTCTCCGGCTGCCGCTACACCTCGCTCGTCCCGACCCAGCTCGGCCGCCTGCGGCCCGGCGCGCTCGAGGCCTTCGAGGCCGTCCTGCTCGGCGGAGCGGCCGCCCCGCCCGGCCTGCCCCCGAACGTCGTCCCCACCTACGGCATGAGCGAGACCAGCGGCGGCTGCGTCTACGACGGCGTCCCCCTGCCCGGCGTCGAGGTCGACGTCCGCGAGCGGGTCCGGCTGCGCGGGCCGACCCTCGCGGCCGGCTACCGCGACGGCGCCCCGCTGCTCGACGCCGACGGCTGGTTCACCACCGGCGACGTCGGCGCGCTCGTCGACGGCCGCCTCGTCGTCCACGGGCGCGCCGACGACGTCGTCGTCACGGGCGGGGAGAAGGTCGCGCCGGCCGCGGTCGAGGCGGCCCTGCTGACCCACCCCGACGTGCGCGAGGTCGCCGTCGTGGGGGCGCCCGACCCGGAGTGGGGGCAGCGCGTGGTCGCGCACGTCGTCGGTGACGTGACCCTGGAGCAGGCGCGGGAGTGGGTCGCCGAGCGGCTGGGGCGGGTCGCCGCGCCCCGGGAGCTCCGCCGCTGGGACGCCCTGCCGCAGCTGGCCAACGGCAAGGTCGACCGGGTCGGGCTGTCCCGGTAGGTCCGAAGTTCCACGCGGGACGGCCGCTTCTGCGACGCTCGTCACATGCAGCTCGCGCGCCGCCTGTCCGTGTCCGCCGTCCTCGTCGCCGTGGGGGCGGCCACCGCCGCCGTCGCGCTCGCGGCCCCCGTGACGCCCCCGCCGCCGCCGACCCCGACCGTCGCGCCGTCGGCGTGCAGCCCGGGCTCGCACCCGGAGTCGACCCAGGGCCGGGCGCCGCTCGCGGACGTCAAGACCGGCCGGTACGCGAAGGGCTACACCTGCAACGCCGTCCAGGTCGCCCACACCGGCGTCAGCGGCGGCTACCGCGTCGAGCGCTACGTCGACAAGGCCGGGCACGAGTGCGCCTACGCCGACACCACGCTGCTGTTCCCGAAGGACGCCCCCACCCAGGGGCTCGACGGGCCGGGCACGTACGTCTACGACATGAAGGACCCGAAGCACCCGGTCCTCACCTCGGTGCTGCACACCGTCGCGATGTCCTCGCCGCACGAGTCGCTGCGCCTCAACCAGAAGCG
>JAOPWW010000493.1 GCA_025965495.1 Frankiales bacterium | reverse complement strand
CTTCCGCTACGTCGACGCCGGGGGCAACCCGGTCACCGACGAGGCGACCCTCGCCCGGATCGAGGCGCTCGTGCTGCCTCCTGCCTGGGAGGACGTCTGGATCTGCCCGATCGCGTCGGGCCACATCCAGGCGACCGGCGTCGACGCCCGCGGCCGCCGGCAGTACCGGTACCACGACCAGTGGCGTGTCATGCGCGACCTCGCCAAGCACGAGCGGATCCTGGACTTCGCCCAGGCGCTCCCGGCCGCCCGCGAGCAGGTCCAGCGCGACCTCCACGAGGAGGGGATGACGCGGCGGCGCGTGCTGTCGTGCGCGGTGCGCCTGCTCGACCTCGGCTTCTTCCGGGTCGGCAGCGAGCAGTACGCGGAGGAGAACGGGACGTTCGGGCTGGCGACGCTGCGCCGCGAGCACGTCACCGTCAGCCGGGGCGGCGTCATCACGTTCGACTACACCGCCAAGAGCAGCAAGCACCGCGTCCAGCAGGTCGCCGACGCCGACGTCTGCGCCGTCGTGACGGCCATGAAGCGCCGGCGCGCGGGCGACGAGGAGCTGCTCGCCTGGTGGGAGGGCAGCAAGAAGACGGGCCACTGGGTCGACGTGAAGAGCCACGACATCAACGACCACCTGCACGAGCTGCTCGGCGGCGACTACAGCGCGAAGGACTTCCGCACCTGGAACGCCACCGTCCTGACCGCGGTCGGGCTGGCCGTGTCCATCGAGGCCGCGACGACGCAGACGGCGCGCAAGCGGGCCGTCACGCGGGTGGTGAAGGAGGTCGCCGGCTACCTCGGCAACACCCCGGCCGTCTGCCGCGCGTCCTACATCGACCCGCGCATCATCGACCTCTACGAGCACGGGGTCACGGTCGCGAACGACCTCGAGGTGCTCGGCGTCGACGGCGTGTTCGGCCAGCCGGCGACCCAGGGGGCGCTCGA
The DNA here is from genome assembly GCA_025965495.1 of Frankiales bacterium. GTDB lineage: Bacteria > Actinomycetota > Actinomycetes > Mycobacteriales > SCTD01 > RYN-122. The sequence goes on along the minus strand of JAOPWW010000493.1, from coordinate 4,448 downwards.
GGCGGCGGTCCTGCGGCTGCTGCGCGAGCCGGCCGAGCAGGCGCTCGCGGGGTGAGGCCCACCTTGCTGGAACGTTCCGTAAGGGTCTTGTTTCGGTAGGGCGACCCCGGGCACGTGAGGCTCGTGCTGCTGCCCCTGACCCGCGCCGCCGTCCCCTTCCGGACGGCCCCGTGAGCCCGCGCGCGCCGAGGGCAGTGCTGTTCGACCGGGACGGGACGCTGGTCCTGGACGTCCCCTACAACGGCGACCCCGCCCTGGTGCAGCCCGTGCCGCAGGCCGCCGAGGCGCTCGCGCGGCTGCGTGCCGCGGGCATCCCGACGGCGGTGGTCACCAACCAGAGCGGCATCGCCCGGGGCCTGCTGACCCGCGCCGACGCCGACGCCTGCCACACGCGGCTCGCCGAGCTCGTCGGGCCGCTCGGTCCGGTCATGGTCTGCGAGCACGGTCCGGACGACGGCTGCGCCTGCCGCAAGCCCGCGCCCGGACTCGTCCTGCAGGCCGCCGCCGCGCTGGGGGTCGCCCCGCAGGACTGCGCCGTCGTCGGCGACATCGGGGCCGACGTCGGAGCCGCGCTCGCCGCCGGCGCCCGACCCGTCCTGGTCCCCACCGCCGTCACCCGGCAGGAGGAGGTCGATGCCGCCCCCGACGTCGCCCCCGACCTGCTCGCCGCGCTGGACCTGCTCGGCGTGCCGGCATGAGCACCACCCTGGTCGTCCGGCTCGACAGCGACGGCGACGTGCTGCTGACCGGTCCCGCGGTCCGCGCCGTGGCCGCGGGGTCGGACCGCGTCGTCTACCTGGCCGGCCCCCGTGGCGCCGCCGCCGCCCGCCTGCTGCCCGGCGTCGACGAGGTCGTCGTGTGGCACTGCCCCTGGATCGACGCCGAGCCGCAGCCGGTCCTGGCCGCCGACGTCCTCGACGTGGTCGAGCGGCTGCGCGCCCTGCAGGTGGACCGCGCCCTGGTCCTCACCAGCTTCCACCAGAGCCCCCTGCCGACCGCGCTCGTGCTGCGCCTCGCCGGCGTCCCGTGGGTCGGCGCGACCAGCGAGGACTTCCCCGGCTCCCTGCTCGACCTGCGCCACCGCCTGCCCGAGACGGGCCTGCACGAGGCCGAGCGGCAGCTGTCCCTGGCGCTGGCCGCCGGGTACGCCCTGCCCGACGGCGACGACGGCCTGGCCGTGCGCACCGACCTGCCCGACGTCCGCCACCTCACCGGGGACGCGCCGTACGTCGTGGTGCACCCGGGCGCCAGCGTCCCGGCAAGGCAACCGTCACCGTCGTGGTCGGCGCGTCTGGTGTCCGCTCTGTCCGCCTCCGGTCACCGTGTGGTCGTGACCGGAGGACCGGCCGAGAAGGCCCTCACCGCCGAGGTCGCCGCCGCCGGCGGGACCGACCTCGGGGGCGCGACCGACCTCGCCGGCCTGGCCGCCCTGCTGCGCGACGCGTCCTGCGTCGTCGTCGGGAACACCGGTCCGGCCCACCTGGCCGCGGCGGTCCGCACGCCCGTCGTCTCGCTGTTCTCCCCCGTCGTGCCCGCCGAGCGGTGGCGCCCCTTCCGGGTGCCGCACGTCCTGCTCGGCGACCAGTCCGCCGCCTGCGCGCTGTCGCGTGCGCGGTCCTGCCCGGTCGAGGGTCACCCCTGCCTCGACGGCGTCCCGGTGCAGTCCGCCGTCGACGCCGTCGCCTCGCTGGTGGCCCCGGCCCTCCTGGAGGTGAGCGCGTGAGAGTCGCGATGGTCTCGGAGCACGCCAGCCCGCTGGCGGTCCTCGGCGGCGTCGACGCCGGCGGCCAGAACGTCCACGTCGCCGCGCTCGCCGCGGCCATGGCCCGTCGCGGGGTCGACGTCGTCGTCCACACGCGGCGGGACGCACCCGGTCCGCGCAAGGTCCGCATGGGCGCCGGCGTCACCGTCGACCACGTCCCGGCCGGTCCCGCCCGGGAGGTGCCCAAGGACGAGCTGATGCCGTTCATGGACGACTTCGCCGCGGACCTGCACCGGCAGTGGTCGCGCAGCCGGCCCGACGTCGTGCACGCCCACTTCTGGATGAGCGGGTACGCCGCGCTGCAGGCCGCGCAGCCCCTCGGCATCCCGGTCGTCATGACCTACCACGCGCTCGGCGTCGTGAAGCAGCGCCACCAGGGCGCCGCCGACACCAGCCCGGCCGTGCGCCAGGACGTCGAGGCGCGCCTGGTCCGCGAGGCCGACCGCGTGGTCGCGACCTGCAGCGACGAGGTGTTCGAGCTGCTCCGGCTCGGCGGCGACCGCAGGCGCATCAGCGTCGTGCCCTGTGGCGTCGACACCGACCTGTTCACCCCGCGCGGGCCCGCGGTCGCCCGCGGCGACCGTCGCCGGCTCGTCTACGTCGGCCGCCTGGTCGAGCGCAAGGGCATCGGCAACGCCATCAGCGCCCTCGCCGGGCTGGTCAACAACGGCGGCCCCGACGCCGAGCTGCTCGTCGCCGGCGGGCCCGACGCGGCCGACGTCGACACCGACCCGCAGGTCGCCCGGCTGCGGGCGCTGGCCGAGAAGGCGCACGTCGCCGACCGCGTGCAGTTCCTCGGCCGGGTCGGCCGCGAGGACCTGCCCGCCCTGCTGCGCAGCGCCGACGCCGTCGTCTGCCTGCCCTGGTACGAGCCGTTCGGGATCGTGCCGCTCGAGGCGATGGCCTGCGGCGTCCCCGTCGTCGCGTCCGCCGTCGGCGGGCTGATCGACACGGTCGTCGACGGCCGCACCGGCCTGCACGTCCGGCCGCGCGACCCCCGCGCCGTCGTCGACGCGCTCGACGCGCTGCTCACCGACGAGCCCCGCCGGGTGCAGTACGGCGCCGCCGGCGCCCGCCGCGCCCGCGCCCGCTACTCCTGGGACCGCGTCGCGGCCCTGACCCTGCAGTCCTACGACGACCTGCTCCCCGCTGGGGTGCCGGTCGAGGAAGAGGTGTCCTCCTCATGACCGACCTCCTCTCCGGGCGCGCGCACGTCGCCGCCCTGCTCGAGGCCCTCCCCCTGCTCGACCCGGACCAGATGGACGCCTGGGGCACCCGCCTCGCCGACGTCCTCGTCGGGGGCGGCCGCCTGCTCGTCGCCGGCAACGGCGGCAGCGCTGCCCAGGCGCAGCACCTGACCGCCGAGCTGGTCGGGCGCTACCGCGACGACCGCCCCGCCCTGTCGGCGATCGCGCTGCACGCCGAGACGTCCGCGGTCACGGCCATCAGCAACGACTACGGCTACGACCACGTCTTCGCCCGCCAGGTCCAGGCCCACGGCCGGCCCGGCGACGTGTTCCTCGGCATGTCCACCAGCGGCCGCAGCGGCAACGTCCTCGCCGCCATGGAGGCGGCCCGCGCGGGCGGTCTCACCGTCTGGGCGATGACCGGCAACGGCCCCAACCCGATGGCGGAGCAGGCCGACGACGCCCTCGTCGTGCAGGCGCCGGCGACCGCCACCGTGCAGGAGGTCCACCAGGTCGCGCTGCACCTGGTGTGTGCCGCCGTCGACCTGCAGGTCGGGGCCGACCGTCCGTCCAGCGCCGTCACCTCCGCCGTGACCGACCCGTACCCGTCCTCGGTGGACGCGTGACGCTGGTCGTCGTCGGCGACGCCCTGCTCGACCGGGACCTGGTCGGCACGGTCGACCGGCTCTGCCCGGACGCCCCGGTCCCGGTGGTCGACGAGCCCGTGCAGGTGTCGCGCCCCGGTGGCGCCGGCCTCGCGGCGCTGCTCGCCGCGTCCGACGGCCGCGACGTCGTGCTGGTCACGGCCCTGGCGCAGGACGACGCCGGCCGCGAGCTCGCACAGCTGCTCGCCGACAGCGGCGTCCGGGTGGTCGACCTCGGGCTCGACGGGCGGACGCCGGAGAAGGTCCGGGTCCGCTCCGACGGCCGGTCGCTCCTGCGCCTGGACCGTGGCGGCACCCCCGGCACGCCGGGCGACCTCACCGACGAGGCCGCCGCCGCCCTGGCCGGTGCCTCCGCCGTGCTCGTCGCCGACTACGGCCGCGGGGTCGCCCGCGGGCCGCACCTGCGGTCGGCGCTCGAGGGCCTGCGCGTCCCGCTGGTCTGGGACCCGCACCCGCGCGGCCCCGAGCCGGTCGCCGGCTGCACCCTGGTCACCCCCAACGGCGGCGAGGCGAAGCACTTCGCGCCGGGCCACGACGGCGCTCCGCTGACCGCCGCGACCGCGCGGGCCCGCGAGCTGGCCGGCCGTTGGGGCGCGACCGCCGTGTCCGTGACCCTGTCCGCCAACGGCGCGCTCGTCGTCGTCGGCGACAGCCCCCCGTCGGTCGTGCCCGCCCCCGTCGTCCCCTGCGCCGACCCGTGCGGCGCCGGCGACCGGTTCGCCTCCGCGGCGGCCGGCCTGCTCGCCGACAGCGGCGTCCGGGTGGTCGACCTCGGGCTCGACGGGCGGACGCCGGAGAAGGTCCGGGTCCGCTCCGACGGCCGGTCGCTCCTGC
>JAOPWW010000486.1 GCA_025965495.1 Frankiales bacterium | reverse complement strand
TCGCGCCGACCCCCGGCCGCATCGGCCTGGTCAGCAAGTCCGGCACGCTGACCTACCAGATGATGTACGAGCTGCGCGAGTTCGGGTTCTCCACCGCCATCGGCATCGGCGGCGACCCGGTCATCGGGACGACCCACATCGACGCGCTCGCCGCGTTCGAGGCCGACCCCGAGACGGACGCGATCGTCATGATCGGCGAGATCGGCGGCGACGCCGAGGAGCGCGCGGCCGACTTCATCAAGGCCAACGTGACCAAGCCGGTCGTCGGCTACGTCGCCGGCTTCACCGCTCCCGAGGGCAAGACCATGGGCCACGCCGGCGCCATCGTCTCCGGCTCCTCCGGCACCGCGCAGGCCAAGCAGGAGGCCCTCGAGGCCGCCGGCGTCAAGGTCGGCAAGACGCCGTCCGCGACGGCCGAGCTCATGCGCGAGATCATGAAGTCCCTGTAGGACCTCGCACGACCGGCGGCCCGGTGCTCCCGCGAGGGGGCACCGGGCCGCTGTGCGTCCGGGGCCGGGCCGGCGTCGCGGCTCCTGCCCGGTCCGCTCAGCCGGTGACGGTCCGCTGGAGCAGGCGCGCGACCTGGCGGGCGAACGGCTCGACGACCTCCCGCCCCGGGTCGCCGTCCTCGCCGTGGCCGACGACGACGACGCTGACGACGTCGCCGAGCTGCTGCACGGCGTAGTACTCGACCGCCCCGGGGACCATGGCGTCCGTGACCGCCCGGCGGACGTACGTCGTGGCGGCACCCCCGACGGTCGTGCTCCCGACGGCGGCGTAGGTGACCGTGGTGCCCTCGTCGGTGCTGGTGGGGCAGCCCCGGACGGCGCGCACGTACCCGGCGGCGGCGTCCCGCGCGACGGCCGGACTCGGGTAGCGCGCGACCTGCTGGAGCGCGTCCGTGCCGCCCGCCTCGCGCCGGGCCTGCAGCACGATGGAGCCGGTCGCGGTCCGGGCGGTGTCGCGGGGGTACCTGGTCCCGCCGGGGCACGGGTCGAGCAGCGGGTGGCCGTCGCCGGCACCCGTGCGCGTCCACGCCCCGGGCTCGGCGGCCTGCGCGTCCTGGACGGTCAGGACGCCGGCGGCGACGGACGGCGTCGCCAGCGGGGAGGGCGAGGCCGACGGTCGCCCCCGGGTGTCGCCGCTGGGTTCCGGGGCGGCGCAGGCTCCGCCCGCGACGCCGACGCACCTGCCGCCGGGCTGGACGGAGGGGCTTGCCGGGCCGTCCGGCTCAGGGACCTCGCTGCTCGGCACGAGACCCGTCGTGCCCCGGCCGTCGGCGACCCCCAGTGCCTCGGTCCCGGACGGGCGTGACAGCGCCACGTAGGCGCCGCCCCCGGCGAGCAGGACGACGACGGCGACGCCGCCCCCGACCGCTGCCCGGGTCCGGGTGCGCCGCTGGGCGCCCCTCGCCCGGACGTCGGCGGGAGGGGCGAGCGGCGGGACCGGACCGTCCTCGCCGAAGGAGGCGAGCCGGTCGAAGGGGTCGGTCATGACGTCTCCTCGGACAGCAGGGCGGCGAGGGCGGTGCGCCCTCGGGACAGGCGGGCCTTGACCGTGCCGACGGGGACGCCGGTCTCCTCGGCGACCTCCTGGACCGACAGGCCGGCGACGTGGTGCAGGACGACGGCGCGCCGCTGGGCGGCGGGGACCCGCGCCAGGGCGGCGACCAGGGCCACCCGGTCGGCCGACACGGCAGGGACGTCCGGGGGCGGCCCGTGCCGCCGGAGGGCTCGCGCCGCGCTGCCGGCCCGGCGGAAGCGCGACACGGCCAGGCGCCACGCGACCTGCCGGACCCAGGCCTCGGGCACGTCGTACTGCGCCAGCCGGTCCCACCGCTGCCAGGCCCGGGCGAAGGCCTCCTGCACGCAGTCCTGGGCCTCGCCGAGGTCACCGGTCTGCGCGTGCAGCTGGCGGACGAGGGCGGGAGCGCGGTCGGCGTAGAACGCGTCGAAGGCCTCCTGCGTCACCGCGCCGTGTCTACCGGCAGGGCGGGCCTGCGTCGTCGTCGTGAGCACGCGTGCTCCTCCTGTCCCGGTCGGTGACCGTCGCAGGGGACACGCGCACCGCGCCCCGGAGGTTGCACGCGATCTGCAGGTCGACCCCGGCCCGTGCGGCGTGCCTCCGGGACCGGGCCGGATCGGCTGCGACAGTCGGGAGGCGATGTCTGCTCCCACCCTCCGTCCTGTCCCGCGCCCGACCCTGCCCCGAGGCGGCCCGAGCCAGGGCAGCCCCCTCCGGGCCGGAGCAGCCGCCGCCCTGTGGGCCCTCGTCGCCGGACTGGTCGCCGTCGGGCTCCCGGTCCTGCTGGTCTGGGGCACCGACGAGCGCTCGAGCACCGGCGCCCTCGCCGCCGTCCGCGCCGCCGGTCAGGTCTGGCTGGTCGCGCACGCCGTGCCGCTGGCCCTGCCCGCGGGCCGGCTGTCGGTCGTCCCGCTGGGCCTCGTGCTGGTCCCCCTCGCGCTGCTCGTGCGGGCGGGCAGCGCCGCGGCGCGCGCCCACCGGGTCGCGGACCTGAGGGGTGCCGGGCGGCTGACGGTCGCCGTGGCCGGGCCGTACGCCGTCGCCGCGTCCGCTGTCGCCGCGTGCTCGGCGTCGTCGGCTGCCCGTCCGTCCGTGGCGGGCGCTCTCGTGGGGGCCGCGTGCGTGGCGGCGCTCGGAGCCGGTGCCGGCGTGGTGCGGACGTCCGGGCTGGACGCCGCGCTGCGGGCT
>JAOPWW010000466.1 GCA_025965495.1 Frankiales bacterium | reverse complement strand
GCGCTGCTGGCGCGCGGCGAGGGCTTCGGGGAGGCGCTCGCGACCGCTCCCGGAACGACGACGGTGCCCGTGAAGCTGTCGAGGCCGGCGCCCCGGTAGGCGTAGGTGCCGGGCTTGGTCAGCGCCGGCGTCACCGTGAAGGACCGGCCGGGGAAGATCGTGCGGCTGTCGAAGGCCCAGCCGCTGCTGTCGCTGACGACGCGGTGCACGAAGGTGTCGACGTTGACGAAGCGCACGCTGTCGCCCGCGCCGACCGTGAGCCTCGCTGGGACCGGACCGTCCTGGGTCAGCTGCACGTCCCGCACCGACGCCGCGACGGCCGGCGCGGGCGCGACCCCCGCCAGCACCAGCAGACCGAGCACCGCGAGCAGCGGGGCGAGCGAGCGAGCGCGCCGCACGGGCGCGGCGGCGAGGGCGCGCGGGGTCGCCGTCGCCGTCGCTGTCGAGGGGGGAGCGGTGCGCATGGTCACCATCGTCGCACTCGCGCGACGGCGCCGCGACGGACCTCGCGCCTAGGGTCGGGCGCATGCTGCGGATCGGTGCCCACGTCGACCAGACCGACCCCCTGGCGGAGGCTGCGGCGCGCGGCGCCGACCTCGTGCAGTTCTTCCTGGGCGACCCCCAGGGCTGGAAGGCCCCCGTGGTGCCGGACGTGCCGGCGGACACCGGCGTCGACCTGTACGTGCACGCGCCGTACGTCATCAACGTCGCGACGTCGAACAACAAGATCCGCGTCCCGAGCCGGAAGATCCTGCTGCAGCACGCCACGGCGGCGGCGGCCCTCGGCGCCAAGGGGCTGGTCGTGCACGGCGGGCACGTCGTCAAGGGCGACGACCCCGCGACCGGGATCGACAACTGGGTGAAGACGTTCCAGCGGATGGAGTGCCCCCTGCCCGTGCTCATCGAGAACACGGCCGGCGGGGATCTCGCGATGGCCCGGCGCCTCGACGCGATCGACCGGCTCTGGGACGCGGTCGGGGGCTTCGAGGGCGTGGGCTTCTGCCTGGACACCTGCCACGCCCACGCCGGCGGCGAGGAGCTGGTCGGGCTGGTCGAGCGGGTGCTCGCGATCACCGGACGGATCGACCTGGTCCACGCCAACGACTCCCGCGACGCCTTCGGCTCCGGTGCGGACCGGCACGCGAACTTCGGCACCGGCGAGATCGACCCCGAGGCGCTGGTCGCAGTGGTCGCGGCGGCAGGGGCTCCGGTCGTGTGCGAGACGCCGGGCGGCGCCGAGGGCCAGGCCGCCGACATCGCCTTCCTGCGGGAGCGGCTGCCCGCGTAAGCGCTGTCCCGGAGGCCCGGGGGACGCTCTGGCGCTGCGGCGCCAGGACGGCTGCGCGTCGGGACGCCGGCGTGCAGTGGGCCGCGTGAGGGTGGGCCGCGTGCAGCGGCACGCGTGCAGTGGCCCGCGGGCAAGGGACGCCGGAGTGCAGTGGCTCGCGTGAGGGAGGCCCGCGTGCAGTGGGCCGCGTGCGTGCATGAGGGGTGTCCCTCACCCCGTACGGCGCCCTTGGAGGTGGTCCGGGGTACCCCTCACCGCGACGATCCGGGCAAGGAGCCGGGCGACGGCCGCGCGAGCCCGCGGCCTGTGGAGGACCTCCCGCCGTCCACAACCACGGATCGACGCCTGGCACCGCGGACCGCCCCCTGCTGCGGTGCTCCGGTGTCCACGCCACCCGACGTCCTCGGCCGGCTGCTGTCCCGGCAGGACCAGGTCGTCTCCCGCAGCCAGTTGGTCCAGCTCGGGCTGGACCCCCATCACGCTGGCCGGCGGGTCGCCTCGGGCCGCTGGTGTCGGCTGCTCCCGTCGGTCTTCCTGTCCGCGCCGGGACCGCCGTCCCCGCGGCAGTCGGCCCGTGCAGCCCTGCTCCACGGCGGACCGCCCAGCGCCCTGACCGGACGCACGGCCTGCCGGTCCTGGCGACTGCGGGACGTGGCGGACGGCGGCCCCGTCGACCTCCTGCTCCCCCACGAGCTGCAGCGCTCCGGAGGGCCGGGCCTGCGGGTGCTGCGGACCCGCGTGCCCTTCGACCGGTCCGTCGTGGGCGGGCTGACCGTCGTCGACCCCGTGAGGGCCGTGGTCGACGCCGCCCGCGACGGCATGTCATTGCGCGACGTCCGGGCCCTGGTCCTCGCGGCGGTGTCCGACGAGTTCGTCCCGCTCGACCGCCTGCTGCGGGCCGTCGACGAAGGACCGCGACGGCACGGCGCGCTCCTGCGGCGGGCGGTGCACGACGCCGAGAGGGGCGCGGTGTCCGCCCCCGAGGCCGAGGCCCTCGACCTGCTGCTGCCCGTTGCCGCGCGCCTCGGTGTGCCCCTGCTGGTGAACCCGTCGCTGTACGTGGACGGCCGCCTCCTCGGCCGCCCGGACCTGTACCTGCCCACGCTCGCCCTGGGCCTCGAGCTCGACAGCAGACGTCACCACGCCGGGGTGGAGGACCTGGACGCGACCCTGCGGCGGCACCGGGCCTTCGCGCACCACGGCGTGCGCCTGCTCCACAGCACGCCCGCCCGACTGCGGGGTCGTCCTCAGGAGCTGCTGGCCGAGGTCCTGCACGAGGTGCACCGCCCGTGGCCGGTCCCGTCGGCCGTGCGGGTGGTCGTGCTGCGTCGCGGATGAGGGGTCCCGCCGACCACGCGGAACGACCCGGAACGTGGTGAGGGGTACCCCTGATCACGAGGTCGGGCGCGAGGTGGTCGTGTCGCATCGCGGATGAGGGGTCCCCCCGACCACTTGGAACGACCCGGAACGGGGTGCGGGGTACCCCTCATCGCAAGGTGGGGCACGAGGTCGGGCGCGAGGTGGTCGTGTCGCATCGCGGACGAGGGGTTCCCCCGACCACGCGGAACGACCCGGGACGGGGTGAGGGGTACCCCTGATCACGAGGTGGGGCGCAACGTCACGGTCGAGGGCGACGGACCGGATCGGGCTCAATGCCCCGGAACGGGTTGAACCACACCTGTCCGTAGGGCACGCTCCCTCGAACGCCCCGTCCCACCAGCACCACCGAGAGGCCCGTCCCGTGCGCTCCCCCCGGCTCGTGGCCGTCGTCGCCGCCGCCCTGCTGTCTCCCGCCCTCCCGTCGCTGGCCGCCCCGAGCGTCCCGGTCGTCACGCCCCTGGTGCAGAGCGTCGTCGCGCGGGTCGGGACGACGGTCGCCCCGCTCACGTCCGAGCGGCTCGTCGGCGTCACGTGGACCTCGGGCACCGGCACCGTCCAGGCCCGCTGGCACACGGCTGCGGGCTGGTCGGGGTGGCAGAAGGCCGAGGACGACAGCCTCGAGCCCGAGCCCGCCGAGCGCGCCGGCACGCTGCACGGCACGGACGCGCTGTGGCGCCCGAAGGGCGCGGACCGGGTCGAGCTCGACGTCCGGGGCACCCAGCGCGGCCTGCACCTGGTGCGGGTCCTGGACGGCGTCGCGCGCACCGTCCGGTCGCTGGGCCTGGGCCGGGCGGAGGCCGCCGACGGCGGCGCGCTGCTCGGCGACGTCGAGAGCCGGGCCGACTGGGGCGCCGACGAGTCGATGCGCTCCGGGCACCCGGAGTACGCCAGCACGGTCAAGGCCGTGACCGTGCACCACACCGCGAACGGCAACGACTACACGCGCGCCGAGGTCCCGAGCATCATCCGGGCCGACTACGCCTACCACGTGAAGGGCCGCGGCTGGAGCGACCTCGGCTACAACCTCGTCGTCGACAAGTTCGGCGGCATCTGGGAGGGCCGGGCCGGCGGCATCGGCAAGGCCACCATCGGGGCGCACGCCCAGGGCTTCAACACCGGCACGGTCGGCGTCTCGCTCATCGGCGACATGACCAAGGCGTCGCCCACGCCGGAGGCCGTGAAGGCCCTCGCGCGGGTCACCGCCTACGCCGCCGCGACCTGGCGGTTCGACCCGACCACGAGCGTCACGCTGCGCAGCGGCGGCTCACCCCGCTACCGCGCCGGCCAGGACGTCACGCTGCACCGGGTCTTCGGCCACAAGGAGACCGGCCAGACCTCCTGCCCCGGCGTCCTCATGGACCACCTGGGCGACATCCGCGAGGGCGCCAAGACCCTGCTCGGGCCTGCCCCGCAGATCACCGACGTGCAGGTCACCGAGGCCCCGCTCGGCCTGCCCGCCCCGGTGGCGATCCGCGGCACGCTGTCGCGGACCTCGCCCTGGCGCGTCGCCGTCCGCGACGCCGCGGGCGACGTCGTCGCGAACGCGACCGGCGAGGACACCGCCCCGCAGCTGGTGTGGAACGGCCTGGTGCCCCTGACGGCCGGCACCGCCGCCGTCGCGCCGGCCCCGGCCGGGACCTACACCTGGACCGTCGTGGCCGACAACGGCTTCCAGACCCCGGCGCGCCGCAGCGGCGTGGTGCGCGTGGGACTGCGGGTCGGGTCGTAGCGCCACCTAGCGTGACGGGGGTGAGAGCTCCCGCCCGCCGCCGCCTGCTCGTCCTCGTGCTGCTCGCCACCGCGGTGATGACCGTCCTCGGCTACGCCCTCAAGGCGCAGTGCATCGACGACTACAACGCCGACCGCGACCGGCTGCTGTGCAGCAACGACGTCCAGGTGCTCTACACGAACCGCGGCCTCGGGGAGAAGCACTTCCCCTACGTCGACGGGCGGCTCGACGAGAACGGGAACCTGTCGGGCGGGGTGATCGAGTACCCGGTCCTGACCGGCCTGTTCGCGTGGGTCGCGGCGCTGCCGGTCTCCAGCGAGGGCGGCTACCTCACCAGCACGGCCATCCTGCTGGCGCCGTTCTCGCTGCTCACGGCGTTCCTTCTGGTCCAGATGGTGCGCTGGCGGGCGCTCGTCTACGCCCTCGCGCCGCCCCTGGTCTGGTACTCGTTCCACAACTGGGACCTGCTGGTCGTCTGCGCCTGCGTCGCGGCCTTCTCCCAGTGGTGGCGCGGCCGGACCGTCTGGGCGTCCGTGCTGCTCGCGGTGGGTGCCAGCCTCAAGACCTGGCCGGGCTTCTTCGTCCTGCCGCTGGCGCTCGAGCGCTGGAAGGCCGGCGACCGGCGCGGCGCGGGCCTGGTCGTCGGCGCCGCCGTCGGCACGTTCGCCCTGCTCAACGGCCCGTTCGCCCTGGTCAACTACGACGGCTGGTGGGCGCCCTACGCCTTCCAGGGTCGCCGCGGCGCTGACATCACCAGCAACAGCATCTGGTTCTGGGCGGGCGAGAAGCTGACGACCGACCAGCTCAACCACCTCATCCCGGTCCTGCTGCTGGCCGCCTTCGCCGGCGCGCTCGCCTACGGGTACACCCGCCCGGGCCGCTACCCGTTCGTCCAGGTCTGCGGCGCGATGCTCTGCGCGTTCATGCTGCTCAACAAGGCTCACAGCCCGCAGTACGCCCTGTGGCTGCTGCCCTTCTTCGCGCTCCTGCGCCTGGAGTGGGGCTGGGTCACCGCCTACCTCGCCTTCGACGCCGTCCTCTACATCGGCCTGTTCCGCTGGTTCTACGGCCTGGGCCACGGCGAGGACTTCGGCATCCCCAAGCAGATGCTCGTCATCGGCGTCTGGGGCCGGGCCGTGATGCTCGTCCTGCTGTTCGTCGTCTTCCTGCGGTCCCGGTCCGCCCTCGACGACGACGACGCCGCCCCGCAGGAGCAGCCCCGGGAGCTCGTCGCGGCATGAGGGCCTTCCCCGCCCGCCAGGTCCGCGAGGCGCTGGCCGTCCTGGTCGGCGGCCTCCTGCTCGCCGTCCTGGCGACCTGGCCCGCCGCGCGCCACCCTGCGACCACGTTCCCGGGCGACCTCGGCGACCCGCCCGTGCAGGCCTGGCAGGTCGCCTGGTCCGGGCACGCCCTGCTCCACCAGGCGCTGTCGCCCTTCGACGCGAACGCCTTCCACCCGGCCGCGCGCAGCCTCGCGTTCTCCGACAGCCTGCTCGGCCTCGCCCCGTTCGGCCTGCTCGTGCAGGGCCCGCGGTCGGCCACCGCCGTGTACACGCTGCTGTTCCTGCTCTCGCTGGCCGGAGCCCTCACGGGGGCGCACCTGCTGGCCCGGCAGCTCGGCCTCGGCCGCCTCCCGTCGCTCGTCGCCGGCGTCGCGTTCGCCTTCGCGCCCTGGCGCATCGCCCACGTCGGGCACCTGAACATCCTGCTGAGCGGCGGCATCCCGCTGGCCCTGGCGCTGCTGGCCCGGGCCGCCGGCGTCGGGCGGCAGGCACCCCGGTCGGCGCGACCGGTCCTGGCCCTGGCCGGGTGGCTGGTCGCGGCCTGGCAGCTGACGCTCGGGTTCGGCCTCGGGCTCGCCTTCGCCTACCTGCTCGGCGGGCTCACGGTCGTGCTCGCGGTCCGGCGGCTGCTGCAGCGGCGCCCGCTCGACCGGCGCCTGACGGCCGCGATGCTCGTCGGGCTGGTCCTGTTCGGGGCGACCGGCGCCCTGTTCAGCCGGCCCTACGCGAAGGTCGTCGAGCAGTTCCCGGGCGCGAAGCGCCAGTACGCCGACGTCCAGCTGTACTCCCCGCCGGCCCGCGGCTACCTCGTCACCCACCGCAACGCCTGGCTCTGGGGCCCGGTCACGGAGGAGCGCCGCGCGACCCTGTTCACCGAGGGCGAGATGGCGCTCGCGCCGGGCGTGACCGTCCTGGTGCTCGCCGTCGTCGGGCTGCTGACGCCCGGCTGGTCCCGGAAGCGGCGGCTGCTGCTGCTCGCCGGCGTGCTGCTCGCCGGGGTGTTCTCGCTCGGCTCGAACGGGCCGCGCAGCGGCGCCTTCACCTACCGGCTCCTCTACGACCACGCGCCCGGCTGGCAGGGCCTGCGCACGCCCGGCCGCCTCACGCTCTACGTCTCGCTGGGCCTCGGACTGCTCGCCGCCGCCGGCACCCAGGCGCTCGTCCGCGTCGTCCGCCCCCGGCTGCTCGGGCCCGCGCTGGCGGTGCTCGTGGCCGCGCTCGTCGTCGTCGAGGGCTCGGCCAAGACCGACGTCGCGACGCCGGCCCCGCTGCCCGCGCCCCTGCCCACCGACGCCGGTGCGCTGCTCGTCCTGCCCACCGACGCCTTCGCCGACAGCCAGACCCTGCTGTGGACGACGACGGGGTTCCCGCAGGTCGCGAACGGCAACAGCGGCTTCCTGCCGCCCGAGACCGACCACCTGCGCAAGCTCATGCCGACCTTCCCGGACGGGCTGTCGGTCGCGGCGCTGCTGCAGACCGACGTGTCGACCGTCGTCGTGGCCAAGGACCGCGTGGGCGGGACGCCGTGGCAGGACGTCGGCGCCCGGCCGGTCGGAGCGCTGCCGCTGACGGTCACCGACGCGGGCCCGTACCTCGTCTACCGCCTGAGCCGGTAGCCGCTCACCCGATCCAGGCGCCCCGCATCCAGGTCAGCGCCAGCATGACCATCACCGGCGCCGACACCGCGACGTACGCCGTCGCCAGCCAGGGCCGCCTCTCGCCGGCCCGCGCCAGGAGCAGCCACAGCGGGAACCACAGCAGCGTCGCCCGCGACACCGACAGGTACGTCGTCGACGTCGCCAGCGCCGCGACCGACAGCCCGACGTACGTCGCCTCGCCCCAGCGCCGCCGGGCCAGCAGCAGCACGGTCAGGCCGACGCCGACCAGCACCGCGACGATCTCGGCCGAGTAGGCGAACGCGTACTCGGCCGGCAGCTGCGTCCCCCGGGCGAGGTCCAGCGTGGCCGAGAAGGCGTCCCAGGGCAGGGTCAGGCGGCGGCCCCAGCCGTCGCGCTGCGCGTGGTTCCAGCGCAGCCAGTCCCCGGTCAGCAGGTGCAGGTAGGCGGCGTAGCCGAACAGGGCCAGCGGCGGGAGCAGCAGCCAGGCGGCGTCCCGGCGGGGCCGGCGGACGGTGACGGCGTACTGCACGACGAGCCCGGCGAACAGGAACAGCCCGCTGATCCGGACCGCGCAGGCGCCTGCGACCAGCAGCGACGCGAGCGCCCAGCGCCCGTTGCGGGCGCAGACCCAGCCGGAGAGGGCGAACGCCAGCCACAGCGACTCGGAGTACCCGGCGGCCAGGAACACGGCGTACGGGGACAGGACCAGCGCGAGGACGGCCCGGTCGGGGCGGCCGCCGTCGAGCGCCGCGAGCCGGCCGAGCGCGAGGACCGCGACGGACCCGGCCAGCAGCGAGACGACGAGCCCGGCCGCGGTCCACTCGGGGACGACGACGTGGACCAGGCGCAGCACCAGGGGGAAGCCGGGGAAGAACGCCTCGATGCCCGTGTCGCCGTAGTGGCGGGGGTTGCCCTGGTAGCCGAACTCGGCGACCTTGCGGAACAGGTCGACGTCCCAGTTCTCCCAGCGGGCCAGGAACGGCTCGACCTGCCCCGAGCGGGAGCCCGACAGCGTGTAGGCGCCGCCGAACGACAGCAGGACCAGGGCCAGCCGCGACCAGAGCCAGGCCCCGAGGACCCGCCGGTCGAGCAGGCCGGCCGACGGGCGCGCGTGCGCGGGGGCGGCTGCCGTCACACCCCGACCGGCTCGCGCACCGGCCCGGGCTCGAGGGTGTCGTCGTCGCCGCGGCTGTGCCGGTCGGGGGCGCCGTCGAGCACGCCCCCGGCCGGGTCGTCGTCGCCGCTGGGCAGGCCCGTGACGAGGTCGGTCCGGACGACGTCGTGCTCGGGGCGCAGCACGTCGCGCACCACGTAGGCGCTGAACACGAGCAGGGCGAGGTCGCGCAGCAGGACGGCGAAGCAGAACCAGGAGTAGCCGATGCCCTGGCCGGCCTTGTCGTTGCCGATGAAGAAGTAGAAGCGGGTGAACAGCAGGAACACCTCGGTGGCCTGCCAGGCCAGGAACGGCCGCCAGCGGGGCCGGGCCAGCAGGGCCAGCGGCAGCAGCCAGAGCGTGTACTGCGGGCTGAAGACCTTGTTGGTCAGCAGGAACGCGACCAGCGTGAGGAACAGCAGCTGCGGCAGCCGCGGCCGACGCCGGGCGCGCAGGGCCAGCACGACGACCCCGAGCAGGGCCAGCGCGAAGGTGACCGCGACGGCGCGGTTCAGCACCGACGGCGGCGCCCCCGGCGCCTGCTGCGTGTCGAGCACCAGGGACAGCACGCTGTTGCGCAGCGAGTCGTCGGGCGTGCGCAGCTTGCCGGCCGCGAAGTACAGCGAGTCCCAGTCGGCGCCGCGGGTCTGGTTGAGCTCCACGAACCGGTAGACGGCGTTGGTGCCGCGCACGTCCGCGCCGGGGCTGGTGGGGTTCGGGAACTCGCCGTGCGGCAGCAGGGCGCGCAGCCCGTCGGTGTCGAAGCGGTGCAGGGGCGAGTCCGCGACCCGGGTCTGGGTCCCCCCGACGTCGGCGAACGACGGCGCGACCAGGTACACCGGCAGGACCAGCAGCAGGCCGGTCAGGACGGTCGCGGCGGCGGTCCGGACCCAGGGGGCGAGCTGCCGGGTCCGCCAGCACAGCGCGAGCATCGGCACGAGGAACAGCACCGGGTAGAGCTTGGTCGCGGTCGCGGCACCGAGCAGCACGCCGGCCACGACCGGCTGCTTGCGCGACCACGCCACCAGCGCGAGCCCCGCGAACGCCATCGCCACGAGGTCCCAGTTGGTGCTGTGGTGCAGGACCAGGGCGGGGGCGGCGGCGAACATGGCGGTGTCCCAGACGCGGCGCCGTCCGGTCAGCTTCGCGGTGGTGAGGGTGACGACGACGGCGCAGGCGGTGAGCAGCGCCCAGGTCGCGTCGAAGAAGCGGCGGTTGCGCTCCGGGGCCGGGAACTCGTCGGCGACGACGGCGGCCGCCTTCATGACCACGCCGATCA
>JAOPWW010000463.1 GCA_025965495.1 Frankiales bacterium | reverse complement strand
CGCCAGGGCGGGGGCGGCGAACTGCGTCACGTCGCTGAGCAGGTCTGCCGGCAGGGCGCCGTGCTGGTCCTTCGCGGCGCCCATCGCGTGGTGGCAGGCGGCCAGGCGTGCCTTCGGGTCGCCGACGTTCGTCGGGATGGCGGCGATCATCATCGACACCCGGTTGCCGCCCTTGCCCTTCTCGGCCTCGCTGCGGACCGACACCGGGACCGCCCCGATCAGCGGGCTGGTCGGCAGAGCGTCGTGGTCCTGCAGCCACCGGCGCAGCGCCCCCGTCGACAGCGCCATGACGACGTCGTTCACCGTGCAGCCCGCGGCCTTCTTCACGGCCTTGACGTCGGCGAGCGGCACCGAGCAGAAGGCGAAGCGGCGGTGCGGGCTGACCGACCGGTTGAACGGCGTCGAGGGCGCCCGGAAGCCCGCGCCCGGAAGGACGACCTTGGCGTCGTTGCCGAGGAAGCGGTCGACGAGCGGGACGCGCGGACGCAGCGACGACGCCAGGGCCGGCAGCGACCGCGCCAGGCCGTAGGAGACGCGGACGGCCCGGACCGGGTGACCGGCCAGCGAGACGGCGCTGCGGGCGAGCAGCGCGACGTTGCCCGGCTGCTTGTCGCCCTTCCACGGCGGCGGCTCCTCCTCGGCCCGCCCCTCGGGCGTGAGGTCGACGACGGCGGCGAGGACGTCGTTGCCGGAGACGCCGTCGATCGCGGCGTGGTGCACCTTGGTGTAGACGGCCATCCGGCCGCCGGACAGGCCGTGGATCAGGTAGAGCTCCCACAGCGGCCGGCTGCGGTCCAGGGGACGGGCGTGCAGGCGGGCGGCCTGCTCGGCGAGCTGCTTGTCGTCGCCGGGCGCGGCCAGGGCGAGCTCGCGGACGTGGAACTCGATGTCGAAGTCGGGGTCCTCGATCCAGTACGGCTGGTCCAGCCCGAGCGGCACGGCGGCGAGGCGGCGGCGGAACGGCGGGATGAGGTGCAGCCGCCGCTCGACCAGCCGGGTCAGCCGCTCGAGCGTCAGCGGCTCGGGGCTCGTGGAGGGGTCGAGCACGATCAGGCTGGCCACGTGGCCGAAGACGGACGGCGTCTCCATGGCGAGGAAGGCGGCGTCGAGGCCGGTGAGCTGCAGCACGGGGCGGGGCTCCTACGAGGTCGGGTACGACGTTCCTACCCTGTGACCGCCACCACAGGGGCGGGGTGTCGATGCATGGCCGAGCGCGACCTCCTCCTGCTGCCTACGCTGGGCCGGTGACCACCGCGCCCGCTCTCGGACTGCTCGCGGTCCGCAGCACGCCGGTGGACGACGCCGACCCCCGCGCCGCCGCCCTGCTGGACCTGCTGCCCGAGCACGGCGGGCTGGCCTGGACGCTCGAGGGCGAGGGCCTCGTCGGCTGGGGCGAGGCCGCCCGTCTCGAGCTCCCGGCCGGCGAGGCGGACCCGTTCGGCGCGGCCCAGCGCTGGTGGGACGCCCTGGTGGCGCGGGCTGCCGTGCACGACGAGGTCGGGGTCCCGGGCAGCGGCCTGGTCGCGTTCGGCTCGTTCGCCTTCGACGCCGCCCGCGCCTCGTCGGTCCTCGTCGTGCCGGAGGTCCTCGTGGGGCGGCGCGATGGCCGCACCTGGGTCACCACCGTCGGCGCGGCGGCGGCCGGCCTGCCGGAGCGCCCCGCCGTGCGCTCCCCCGGGGCGGTCCGCTTCGCCGACGCGACCCGCACCGGCGCGGAGTGGGTGCAGGTCGTCGCGGCCGCGGTCGAGCGGATCCGGGCCGGTGAGCTCGACAAGGTCGTCCTGGCGCGCGACCTCGAGGCCCGCTCCGACGGCCCGCTCGACCTGCGGTGGCCGCTGCGCCGGCTCGCCGCCGGCTACCCCGGCTGCTGGACCTTCTGCGTCGACGGCCTGCTCGGCGCCACCCCCGAGATGCTCGTGCGGCTGGTCGACGGCGTCGCCACGAGCCGGGTGCTCGCGGGCACGCTGCGGCGCAGCGGGGACGCCAACAAGGACCTCCGGAAGAGCCGGGCGCTCGAGCGCTCGATCAAGGAGGTCGAGGAGCACGGCTACGGCGTGCGCTCGGTCGCCGATGCCCTCGCGCAGCACTGCAGCACGGTGGAGGTCCCGCCGTCGCCTTTCGTGCTGGACCTGCCGAACGTCATGCACCTCGCCACCGACGTCCGAGGCGTCGTCACCGACGGCGCGACGTCGCTGGGCCTGGTCGCCTCCCTCCACCCGTCCGCGGCGGTCTGCGGGACCCCGACCGCCACGGCCCTGGCGCTCATCACCGAGGTCGAGGGCATGGACCGGGGCCGCTACGCCGGTCCGGTCGGGTGGCTCGACGCCCGCGGCGACGGCGAGTGGGGCATCGCGCTGCGCTGCGCAGAGGTCGACCCCGCGGACCCCTCGCGCCTGCGCCTGTTCGCCGGCTGCGGCATCGTCGCCGGGTCCAACCCCGTCGACGAGCTCGCCGAGACGCTGGCCAAGCTCGTCCCCATGCGCGACGCGCTCGAGGACGACGCCGGCGCCTGACCGCGCCGTGCGTGGTCAGGGGGCCAGGGCCGCCGCGACCCCGGCCACGAGCCGCGCGTGCAGGGCCACGGCGTCGTGCCGGTCGGTCCGGACCTCGACCACGCGCAGGCCGGGGGCCGGACGGAGCGCCGCGCGGAGCTCGTCCCGCGTCGTGGGGCGGACGTGCGGGGTCCGGGTGGCGGCGCAGAGGGCGGCGAGGTCGACGCCGTGCGGCGTGCCGAACACCCGCTCGAACGCCGCCTCGTGACCGGCGCCGCCCTGCTCGAGCGTGCCGAAGATGGCGCCGCCGTCGTTGCTGACGACGACGACGCACAGGTCGGGGCGCGGCTCGTGCGGACCGAGGACCAGGCCGTTCGCGTCGTGCAGGAAGGTGAGGTCGCCGAGCAGGGCGTAGGACTGCCCGCCGTGCGCCAGTGCGGCCCCGACGGCGGTCGAGACCATGCCGTCGATCCCGGCGACGCCCCGGTTGGCGAGCACGCGCCCGGCCCCCGGCCCCCACAGGAACAGGTCGCGCACCGGCTTGGACGACCCCACGACCAGCAGGCCGGTCGCCGCGGCCAGGACCTCCCGGGCCACGGCGGGCTCGACCAGCCCCTCGACGCCGTCGGCGAGGACCTGTCCGGCCGCCTGCGAGGCAGCGCGCCAGGCCGCGAGCCAGGCGGGGTCGACCTCGCCGCCGGACGGGACGGGGACGGCCGGGAGCACGCGGTCGGCGCGGCGGCCGGCGTCGGGCCAGCTGCTGCCGGACGCGACGACGTCGCAGGGCGCGGAGGCGGCGAGGCGGCCGACGGCCCGCGACAGGGTCGGGCGGCCGACGACGAGCACCCGGTCCGGGGCGGGCAGCACGCCGGCGGCGAGCACGAGCTCCGGGGCCAGGACGACCTCGCGGGCCGGCCGCGCCGACGACGACGGCTCCGCGACGACCGGC
>JAOPWW010000431.1 GCA_025965495.1 Frankiales bacterium | reverse complement strand
GCTGCAGCACGCCGGGCCGGCCGAGCAGCAGCGGCGCGCCCCGACCGGACAGGACGGCGGCGACGTCGTCGCCCGGCTCGGGCGCGCGCAGCCGACCCTCGGCGTGCAGCCGCTGTCCGGGCAGGAGGCCGAGCCAGGAGCGCTCCGTGGCCAGGACCAGGACCGGAGCACGGAGGTGGTAGCTCCGGCCCGCGCTGGTGAGGCGGTCGACCCGCAGCCGGGCGACGACCAGCGGTCGCCCTCCCGGCTGCGCGCCCGCCTGCCTCGGGTCGTCCGTCAGGACAGCGGTGACCGAGACGGCGGCCCCGCGGCTCGCCAGCCCGGGCACCGGTCCGGCGGTCCTCGAGGCCACCCGGCCCGCGGTGCAGGTCGCGGCGGCGGCCGCGCACAGCAGGATCGCGGCGACACCAGCCGCAGACCGCCGCGGACTGCGCACCAGGACGGCGAGCCCGACCGCGGCGAGGACGACCGCGGCCAGCACGACGGTCCGCGGCGGCGCGGCGCGCACCTGCCAGGCGACGAGCCAGGCGGCCAGCGCCGCAGGGGCGAGCCGGAGGTCGAGGTCCTCGGAGGGCCGGCCGTTCACACGGTCACCGCGTCCTTGAGCGAGCTGTACTTGGCCTCGCCGATGCCCGAGACCTCGCGCAGCTGGTCCACGCTGCGGAACGGCCCGTTCTTGGTCCGGTAGTCCACGATCCGCTCGGCGAGCACCGGCCCGATGCCCGGCAGTTGGTCGAGGTCGTCCGCGGTGGCCGTGTTGAGGTCGAGCAGGGCGCTGCCCGTCGGGGCAGAGGAACCGGCCGTCCCTGCGGAACCGGTCGAGCCTGCGGCAGCGTGGGCAGCAGAGGGGCCGACCCCCACCAGCACCTGCTCGCCGTCGACCAGCCGGCGTGCGAGGTTCAGCAGACCCGGGGTCGCGCCGGGGACGACCCCGCCGGCCGCCCGCAACGCGTCGTCGACCCGACTCCCGGCGGGGAGCCGGACCAGGCCGGGCCGCCGCACCTGCCCGGCGACGGCCACCACCACCTGCTCCCCCGAAGCCGGAGCCGCCGACGAGGACGGGAGCGTCGCGTCGACCACGGCGCGCCCGGCGCTCTCGACCTGCGGCAGCAGGACCTCCCGGGGCCGGCTGTGCAGCAGCAGGAGACCGGTGGTCAGGGCGGCGAGGACCCCGACGAGGGCGAGCCCTGCGACCGCCCGGCGACCGGGGTCGACCCGGCCGGCCCGGAGTCGTCCGAGCACGGTGGCGGTCCGACTCTCCGCAGACCCGAAGGCCTCGGCCGGGGTCACCTCAGGCAGGCGGTCGTCGGGCCAGGGGTCCGGCCCCGCGCGGTCCGCGACGTCCACGTCGTCGCCGTGGGAGGTGACGGGCGACTGCCACCAGCGGCGCCCGGCACCTCGGCCGACCGCGCGGTGCCCTCGGGGTCGCACTACGGGTGTCGGCCGGTCCCCACCACCTGGCGCGTCCCCGTCCAGCTCCTCGCCCCCGCCGTCGAGCCGAGGAGCGCCCGCTGTCCACGGCTCCGCCTCGTCGTCCAGCCCAGGACCGCCCTCCCCGCGCCGAGTCGCGCCGTCCTCGAGCTCGTCACCGCCCCCGAGCCGGCCGCCCTGGTCGAGCCCTCCCGAGGTCGTGCCAGCACCTGGCTCTCCCGCCAGGACGGGACCGCCGGGCGCCCCCGCCGGCGGCTCGCCCTGCGGCGGCAGCCACCCGCGGGCGACCGGCTGCAGGAGTCCGCGCACCCGTGCCGTCGCCGCCGACTGCTCGGGCGGTCGGGTCGGGCGACGGAGGAGGGGCACGCCGGCAGCCAAGGCCGTGGTCCCGCCGTCCGACAGCCGCCCGAGCAGGTCTGTGGACGGAGCGCCCGACTGTGGACGGCGGGCTCAGCCGCGCAGGCGACGTGCCAGGTTCCCCTGGTGCCTGACCACGACGACGGCGGCCAGCACCGCTGCCCACAGGACGTCCTCCTCCACGACGAGGGCGACGACCAGCAGCGACAGGGCAGCCGACACCGAGGCGAGCGCGACCCAGCGGGAGGCGAGGACCACGAGCAGCCACACGAGCAGCACCACCGGCCCCCAGAGCGGGTGGGAGCCGAGCACCGCACCGGCAGCCGTGGCGACGCCCTTGCCCCCCCGGCCTCGTAGGAAGGGGGAGGTCACGTGACCGAGCACGGCAGCGACACCGGCGACCAGGCCGGCCGTCGGGTGGAGCAGCCCGAAGCCGGCGGCGGGCAGCAGCCCCTTGAGGACGTCCGCGAGCGCGACCGCGACTCCGGCGCGTCGCCCCAGCAGCCGGCCGACGTTCGTCGCGCCCGGGTTGCCCGAGCCGGCACCCCGCAGGTCCACGCCCCGGGCCCGCGCCAGCAGCGTCGCCGGCGACACCGACCCGACCAGGTACCCCACCAGGGCGGCCAGAAGCACCGTGCCGCTCATCGCCGTGACACCACCACGGCCAGCGCTCCAGGACCGACGTGAGCGCCCACGACAGCCCCGACCTCGGACACGTGCAGGACGCCGAGCTCGGGCAGGCGCTCCCGCAGCTGCTCGGCCAGGGTCGCGGCCCGCTCGGCCGCCGCGAGGTGGTGCACGGCGACGTCCACCGGCCCGTCCCCCGCCGCCTCCACCGCGAGCTCGACCAGCCGGGACAGGGCCCGGGCAGAGGTCCGGACCTTCTCCCGGGGCGCGATGCGTCCGTCGACGACGTGCAGCAGCGGCTTGACGGCCAGCGCCGTCCCGAGCAGCGCGCTGGCGGCGCCGATGCGACCCCCACGTCGCAGGTGCTCGAGGGTGTCGACGTAGAACAGGCAGGAGGTGCGTGCGGCCGTGTCGCGGGCGGCCTGCTCGACCTCGTCGAGGTCCCCTCCCGCTGCGGCCCGCGCGGCCGCGGCGAGCACGGCGAACCCCAGGCCCATGGCGATCGAGCCGCTGTCCACGACCCGCACCTCGACGCCCTCCTGCGCCACCTCGCGCGCAGCGAGGACGGCGGCGTCGTGCGTCCCCGAGAGCGCGGCGGACAGGTGCACCGACACCACGCGGTCGCTGCCGCTGTCGCGGTAGGCCTGGACGAGCTCCGCCGGCGTGGGGCGGGACGTCGACACCTCGACCCGGCGCTCGGACAGGGCCGCGGCGACGTCGGCGGGCGACACCTGCCGTCCCTCGACGCCGGTCCGCCGCCCGAGGACCACGTGGAGCGGCACGACGCCGATCCCCTCGCGCGCCGCGACGCCCTCCGGCAGGTAGGCCGTCGAGTCGGTGACGACGGCGACCGGGGACACCCGCGCAGGCTAGACCGCGTCCCCCGCTCCTCTCGCGGGCGGAGGAGACCGGGCGTCGTCCTAGGCGGGCACCACGTTCACGAGCTTCGGCGCGCGCACCACGACGGTCCGGACGCCTCGTCCGTCGAGCGTGCGGACGACCGCCTCGTCGGCGAGCGCGAGCGCCTCGAGGGCTGCGGCGTCGATGTCGGGTGCGACCTCCAGCCGGGCCTTCACCTTGCCCGCGACCTGCACGACGCAGGTGACCGACTCCTCGACCAGCAGCGAGGGCTCGGCGACCGGCCAGTCCGAGGCGTGGACCGAGTCGCCCGCCTCGACGTCGTGCCCGAGACGCGACCAGACCTCCTCGGCCGTGTAGGGCACGAAGCAGCTCAGCATGACGGCCAGCGACGCGGCGCCCTCGCGCAGCGACGCCGGGCCGGCCGCGCCGGCGTCGACGGCCTTGCGCAGCGCGGAGGTGAGCTCCATGAACCGGGCGACCGCGACGTTGAAGCGGTGCCCCTCCACGAGGCGGGTCACCTCGTCCACCGTGCGCGCCACGAGGCGGTCCACGGCGACGTCACGCACGTCCGAGGTGGGCAGGTCGCCCACGTCCTGGGCCAGCCGGACGACCCGGGCCAGGTACTTCACCGAACCCGACGGCGACACGTCGGCCCAGTCGATGTCCTCCTCAGGGGGTCCGGCGAAGACCATGGTGAGGCGCACCGCGTCCACGCCGAAGCGGCTCAGCTCCTCGCCGAGGTTGACCAGGTTCCCGGTGGTCTTGCTCATCGCCGAGCCGTTCAGGATCACCTGGCCCTGGTTCATCAGCGCCGCGAAGGGCTCGACGACGTCGACCATGCCCATGTCGTGCAGCACCTTGGTGAAGAAGCGGGCGTACAGCAGGTGCAGGATCGCGTGCTCGACCCCGCCGACGTACTGGTCCACCGGCATCCACTGCCGGACCGCCTCGGGGTCGAACGGGCCGTTGGTGAAGTCGGGCGAGCAGAAGCGCAGGAAGTACCAGGACGAGTCGACGAACGTGTCCATCGTGTCCGTGTCGCGGGTGCCGGGACCGCCGCACGACGGGCAGGTGGTGTTCACCCAGTCGGTCGCGGCGGCCAGCGGCGAGGTGCCGGCCGGGCGCAGGTCCGCTCCCCGCAGGTCGGGCAGCACGACCGGCAACTGGTCGTCCGGGACGGCGACCTCGCCGCAGCCGGGCCGGCCGTCGGAGCCGGCGCAGTGGACGACCGGGATGGGGGTGCCCCAGAAGCGCTGCCGCGACAGCAGCCAGTCGCGCAGCCGGAACGTGACCGTGGCCTCGCCCGTGCCGCGCTGACCGAGCAGCTCGACGGCGCGCGCGATGGCGGTGGGCTTGTCCAGCCCGTCGAGCTCGCCGCTGTTGACCAGCCGCCCGTCGCCTGCGGTGGCGACGCCGGTCTGCGCCGGGTCCGCCTCGCCGGTGTCCACCACGACCCGCACCGGCAGGCCGAACGCCCTCGCGAAGTCCAGGTCGCGCTGGTCGTGCGCGGGCACCGCCATGATCGCCCCGGTGCCGTACTGAGCCAGCACGTAGTCCGCGGCGTAGACCGGCAGCTCCTCGCCCGTCAGCGGGTTCACGGCGACGACGCCCAGCGGCACCCCCGTCTTCTCGCGCTCGGTGCTCTGCCGCTCGATCTCCGACAGCCGGCGGACCTGGTCGCGGTAGGCCTCGAAGGCCTCGCGCTGCTCCGGCGCGCAGAGCTCGTCAGCCAGGGCGGCGTCCGCGGCCACGACGAAGAAGGTGGCGCCGTACAGGGTGTCGGGCCGGGTGGTGAAGACCGGCACCTGACGGTCGCCGATGGTGAACCGGACCGTGGCGCCCTCGGAGCGCCCGATCCAGTTCTCCTGCATGCGCAGCACCCGCCACGGCCACGACCCGCGCAGCTGGTCCATGTCGTCCAGCAGCCGGTCGGCGTAGTCCGTCACCTTGAAGAACCACTGGGTGAGGTCCCGCTTGGTGACGACCGCGCCGCAGCGCTCGCACCGGCCGTCGACGACCTGCTCGTTGGCCAGCACCGTCTGGTCCTGGGGGCACCAGTTGACCGCCGACTCCTTGCGGTAGGCCAGTCCGCGCTCGTAGAAACGCAGGAAGATCCACTGCGTCCAGCGGTAGTAGTCGGGACGGTGGGTGGCGAGCTTGCGCGTCCAGTCGATCGACCAGCCCAGGTGCTCGAAGTCCTCCTCGATGCCGAGGATGTTGCGCTCCGTCACCTCGAGCGGGTGACCGCCCGTCTTGATCGCCGCGTTCTCGGCC
>JAOPWW010000395.1 GCA_025965495.1 Frankiales bacterium | reverse complement strand
GGCGGCGCGGCGCTCGAGGCGCCGGGCGGTGAGGAGGCGGGCGGCGCGGTTGTCGGCCGCCGCCTCGCGTTGTCGTTCCCGCACGAGGCTGCGTGCGAGGTCTTCTGCGAGGACGAGCTGCATGGCGGATCTCCGGATCAGGTAGTGGCTGAGGGTGGTGCGGGGAGCGGTCGTGCGGCTGCTCGTGCCGGTGCCGGTCGTGCCGGTGCTCATGCGGCGTCCCAGCGGGGAGCGTCCTTGCGCGGGCGGCCGCGGGGCCGCTTGCGCGGGACGACGACGCCGCTGACGAGCAGCTGGCCGCCCCAGACGCCCCACGGCTCGCTGCGCTCGAGCGCACCGGCGAGGCACGCCTCCCGCAGGGGGCAGGGGACGCACAGGGCCTTGGCGGCCTCGACGTCGGACGGGGACTCGGCGAACCACAGGTCGGGGTCGGCGGTCCAGCAGGGCAGTGCGTCGCGCACCGGGTCGGGCTCGGGGGCGAGCTCGAGGTCCGGGTCGCAGGTCTCGATGGCCAGGGCGGTCACCTGGTCACCTCCTTCGGGGTGGGACGGGGCGGGGAGTCGGGGGCCGGGTCCCGGGGGTCGGGGCCTGGGGTGTGGTGGACCGGGGGCGGCGGTCCCGGAAAAGCAGAGAGGCCGCGGATCCCGGTGAACGGGTTCCGCGGCCTCGAGGCGCTGGTCTGAGCTAGACCGGTGTGCCTCGAGGCGGCGGAGCGAGGGCGTTCATGACGGACGGACGGGCGGCCGGGGCGGCCTTGGCGAAGCTGCCGAGGACGGCGCTGCCGAGACCGGCGGCGTACGTGTGGGCCCAGGCAGCGGTGGCGTCGGCGTCGGTACCGGCAGCGGTCTGCGGCTGGCACAGGACAGACGTCTCCTGCGTGCCGAGGACGTCGACCGCGATGACGAGCGCAGCGGGAGCGGCGACGGCGGCGGGCAGCAGGACCGTGTCGACGCCGGCCGGGGCGGGCGTGCAGAGCAGGGTGCTGTTCACGGGTCCACCTCCTGGTCCGGGTGCCGGCGTCGTGCCGAGCGGGTGAGCGGAGGTTAGAGCCGGGGCCGCAGAGGTGGCAAGGCATTTACCGAGCGGTCCCGGCGGCGGCGCTCGCGGGGTCCTGCGAGGCTGGTCCGGTGTCCGACGACGACGAGGTCCAGACCCTGCGCTCGGCCTGGCCGCTGCTGGGGGCGCTGCTGGTGCTCGGGGTCCTGCTCGGCGGCGCGTACCTGCTGGGCCGCGACGACCCCGGGACGCCCGCGCCGGCGAAGGGCTACGCCCTCGACGTCGCGTCGCCGTGGCCCGAGCGGGGCACAGTCCCCGCGTCCGCGTTGACCGGGCTGCCCGCCCCGTGGTCGTCTGCGACGCGCCTGTTTGCCCAGGTGCGCAAGGGCTCGGTCGAGGTCGTCCTGCTGGACCCCGGGGCGCGCCGCTGGGCGGTTGCCGTGCGGCCGGTCGCGCAGGCGTCGGCGTGGGACGTGCAGCCGCACGCGCTGCCGGACCGGCCGGTCGGGCTGCTCGTGGCGGTGCTGCCCGAGGGGGTGACCGGCCGGCGCGCCCTGGCCGTCGCCGCTCCGGCGGTGGACGGCATCGACCGGATCTCGAGCTCCCGGTACTCCTACGCGACCCCGCTCACCCGGATCGGCGCTGGGGTCGCGGAGGGCGCCCTGACGCAGGAGCAGCTCGACGACTCGCTGGTGGCGCGGAAGGGCAAGGACGTGGTCGCGGCCGAGGCGGTCCCGGGCACCCGGGTCAGCGGGTGACGAGCTCCAGGACGTCGTCGCCGAACTTGTCGAGCTTGCCCTGGCCGATGCCCGGGATCTTCACCAGCGCGGCGGTGTCGGCCGGCTTCTGCTCGGCGATGGCCGCCAGGGTCGCGTCGGTGAACACGCAGTAGGCCGGCTGCCCGAGCTCCTTGGCCCGGCCGGCGCGCCAGTCGCGCAGCGCCTCGTAGAGGACGTCGTCGCGGTCGGAGGGGCAGCCCTCGTGGCGGCCGAGCTTCTTGTCGACGGCGTCGAACAGGGTGCTGCTGCAGATCCGGCACAGCGCCGGGCCCTTGGACCCCTTCGCGCCGCGAGCAGCCGCAGCGACCGCACCCGGACGTCGGGCGACGTCGCCGAGCATGCCGTCGAGGAAGCGCGACGGCTTGCGGGAGGCGCGACCGCCCGGGGAGCGGGACAGCGCCCAGGACAGCGAGAGGTGCTCGCGGGCACGGGTGACCCCGACGTAGAGCAGCCGGCGCTCCTCCTCGACCTGCGCCGGGGTGTCGGCGTGGACCAGCGGCATGGTGCCGTCGACGAGGCCGACCAGGAAGACGGCGTCCCACTCCAGGCCCTTGGCGGCGTGCAGCGAGGCGAGGGTGACGCCCTCGACGGTGGGGGCGTGCTGGGCGGCGGCGCGCTCCTCGAGCTCGGCGACCAGGCCGCGCAGGCCGCCCTCCGACGGCAGGTCCCCGGCGAGGCGGTGCAGCGCGGCCAGGGACTCCCAGCGCTCGCGGGTCGCACCGGCGCCGGGAGGCGGGGCGTCCGGCGACCAGCTCATCCCGCTGCGCAGGACGTCGGCGACGAGGTCGTCGAGGGCGTCCGGGGCGTCGTCGTCGACCGC
>JAOPWW010000393.1 GCA_025965495.1 Frankiales bacterium | reverse complement strand
ATGCTGATCCGCAACTTCGGGTGGGCCATGGTGCTCACGGTCGTGGCCGTGGTCGTCGCGGTCCTGACCGGCGGCGTGAGCACGGCGCTGATCGTGCTGCTGCTCGGCGTCCTGGAGATCTCGCTCTCCTTCGACAACGCGGTCGTCAACGCCAAGGTCCTGGAGCGCATGCACCCGGTCTGGCAGCGGGCGTTCCTGACCGTCGGCATCCTCATCGCGGTGTTCGGCATGCGCCTCGTGCTGCCGATCTTCATCGTGTCGGTGACGGCGAGCCTGGGCTTCACGCAGGTCGTCGACCTCGCCCTGCACGACCCCACGACCTACGGCCGGGAGCTCGCCGGCTCGCAGGCCCTCATCTACGCCTTCGGCGGGACCTTCCTGCTGATGATCTTCCTGGACTTCGTGCTCGACCCCGAGCGCGAGATCCTGTGGCTCACCCCGGTCGAGAGGGCGCTGCAGAAGATCGGCAAGCTCGACCAGCTGTCGGTGCTGCTCGCCCTCGGCGGCATCTACCTCATGTCGCGCCTGGCCGACCACGGCGAGGTCACCAAGGTCCTGCTCGCCGGCATCGCCGGCCTGGTCGCCTACCTCGCCGTCAACGGGCTCGACGCGCTGTTCGAGGAGTCGATGGAGGGCCGCGACGACGACGACGCCGGCCCCGTCAGCGGCAGCATGACCACGGCGGTGTTCAAGGCCGGCGTCTTCTCCTTCCTCTACCTCGAGGTCCTCGACGCGTCGTTCTCCTTCGACGGCGTCATCGGGGCCTTCGCCATCTCCGACAAGATCCTCGTCATCGCCCTCGGCCTGGGCATCGGCGCCTTCTGGATCCGCTCCCTGACGATCTACCTGGTCCGGGCCGGGACGCTGTCGGAGTACGTGTACCTCGAGCACGGCGCCCACTGGGCCATCGGCGTGCTGGCCGGGATCATGCTGTTCTCCGTGAAGTACGACGTGAGCGAGGTCGTCACCGGCCTGGTCGGCGTCGCCTTCATCGGACTGTCGCTGCTGAGCTCGATCCTGCTCCGCAAGCGCCAGGGCGACGACGACGTCGACGTGCAGGACAGCGACCAGGTGCTGGGCACGACGCAGCGCTGACGGGGGCTGACCGGCGTTGATCCAGCGCTGACGCGCCCTGACCCGGCGCTGACCCAGCGCTGAGCTGCGCTGCCGGGGCTCCTCAGCCCGGCGCCAGCTGGAACCCGCCGCAGGTCGCGAGCCAGCCGGCGAGGTGCAGCAGCAGCGGGCCGAGCGGGTCGTCCATGAGGGCGGTGCGCTCGGCGAGCGGGGGCAGGGCGGTCCACGGGTCGGGGGTGTGCCGCTTGCGGTGGCCGCCGCGCTGCAGGCTGACGGGGGCCCGCACGACGCCGAGCGGACGCAGCTGCGCGCGGCGGTCGTCCCAGACGTGGGCGACGACCAGGTCGGGGAGCACCGCGAACAGCGCCTCGGACCAGGACGCGCAGACGTGGCTCGGGACGTAGGCGCCGGGCGCGAGCAGGTCCCGGTCGGGGGCGTGGCCGGCCATCAGGGCGGAGGCGAGCAGCTGGACCTGCAGGGTCGACAGGCGCACCGGGTCGGGCCGGGCGCGGCCGACGAGCTGCACGGTCACGGGGTCGAGGGTAGGAGGCGGCTCAGAGCCGACCGCCGATCCAGTGCAGGAGCTCCTCACCGGCGCGTGCGCCGCTGGCCGTCGTGACCTGGAGGCCGGGCGGGGCCCAAGCCAGCTCGTGCAGCTCCCCGTGGGCCGGCCGGACCGCCCCGCCGCTGGTCAGGCCGAGCTCGAGCAGCGGGGCGTCCAGCAGGGAGTCGCCGGCCGCGACGACCCGGGACTCGCCCAGCAGCGCGGCGAGCCGCCGGACGGCCTCGCCCTTGGTCAGCCCGGCGGGGACGGCGTAGGCCTTGCGGCCCTGCACCGAGACGGTCCAGCCCTGGGGTCCGAGGCTCGCCGCGAGCCCCTCCAGCCAGTCCGCCGGGAACGCCTCCCGGGACTGCGCCACCAGGTACACGAACAGGTCCTCGGCGGTCCGGACCAGGCGCACCCAGTCCTGTCCGGCCCAGGTGTCGAGCAGGGCCCGGACCTGCTCGACCGGCGCGACCTGCGCGAGCACCTCCCGCACGTGCTCGTCCCAGTCCGGGTCGCGGACGCCGTCGACGAGCAGGACGCCGCCGTTGGCGCAGACGGCGTGCGGCGCGGGGACCGGCAGGACGATCCGGGAGTACTGGGCGACCGTGCGGGTGGTCACCGGCACGACCCGCGCCCGGGCGGCCAGCGCGGCGTAGGCGGCGTGCGCGCCGACCGTCATCGACGACAGCGGCGCCCCGTCGAGGTGCTCGACGACGACGGACGGGCCGGCGTCGCCCGCGGAGCGCTCGCTGTAGACGACCGTCTGGTCGAGGTCGAGGGCGACGAGCGTCATCGGAGCGCCCAGGAGCTCATCGGCCGCTCGGGCGTATCAGGCCGATGCAGGAGTAGGCGAGGTCGGGCACCTCGACGACCGGCACCCCGCGGGCCTCGGCGAGCATCCGGACGTGCTCGAGCTCGCTCGCCCGGTCCGGCCGGACCAGCACCTGCCACGGCACCCGCCGCAGCAGCACGCGGGTCGTCTCGCCGACGCCGGGCTTGACGAGGTTGACGTCGTCGATGCCGTACCGGGCGGCGACGTCGACGACGGACGCCCAGCCCGACCACGTCGGGGACCGGTCGGACGCCAGGAGCGGGCCGGCGTCGACCGGCGTGAACGCGGCGCTGACGGCGTCGAGGAAGACGCCGGAGACGTCGGCGGGAGCGAGCTCGGCGTAGTGCTTCGCGCCGTGGAACATGCCTGGGCCGATCAGGTCGTCGCGCAGCACGGTCCGCGACACCAGGCCGCTGACCGTCGAGTTGAGGCAGGCCGAGGGGATGAGGAAGTCGTCGCGGGTCCCGAACAGGTCGGTGCAGGAGCCGGGGTCGGCGAGGACGGCCAGGCGCGGGTCGAGGCCGGCGTAGGCGCGGACGGCCTCGGCGAGCTCGCGGGCGATCGCACCCTTGCCGGTCCAGCCGTCGACGAAGCGGACCTGCTCAGCGGGGTGCCGGGCGAGCACGTGCCGGACGGCGACGTCGTCGATCCCCCGGCCGCGCACGATCGAGATCGCGTAGTGGGGGGCGTCGACGCCGTGCGCGACGGCGTACCAGCGGCGCAGCAGGATCCCGACGGGCGTCCCGGCGCGGGCCAGCGAGACGAGCACCGGCGGGCCGCCGTGCTCGGCCAGGAGCAGCTCCCCGACCAGGCCGACCGCCTGCGCCAGCCGGCCCGCGGAATGGGCGAGCGCCCGGTGGAACAGCGCGGAGTAGGCCTCGTCGGGCTGGAACTCGACGGGGAGCATCTCGGCGTAGTGGCGCCCGCCCTGGATCAGCTCCTCGCGGTCCTCGGTCGGGACCTCGAGCGCGACGTCGGACAGGTCGGTGAGCAGCCAGGTGACCTCGGCCGGGTCGTAGGAGCCGAAGCCGCGGCCTGCGGCCCTCACAGGACCACCACGTGGACGGCGTCGCGCGCCCACGGCCGCAGGGCCTCGGCCAGCGGCGCCCAGCCCGGAGCGTCCACCACGACGACGACGTGCGCGTAGGCCTCGTCAGGCAGGCCGTGCAGCCGCGAGCCGCGGTCCGGCTCGTCCGGCGCGGGGAACTGCAGCACCCGGCGGACGGCGTACCCGTCGACGTCGGCGGCCAGGACCGGGCTGCGGGTCGTGGAGTGCACGACCGCGTCCGGGCCGAGCAGGG
>JAOPWW010000383.1 GCA_025965495.1 Frankiales bacterium | reverse complement strand
GGGCGGCTCGTCGTCGACGGCGAGGGTGCGCAGCGACGGGGGCGCCGGGGGGTGCAGCGTCATGACGCGCGCGCCGACGTCGAGAACTTGGGGACCCGGACGCTCACCTTGGTGCCGGCGCCGAGGGCGGTCTCGACGACGAGCGCGTGGTCGTCGCCGTAGACCGCGCGCAGGCGGGCGTCGACGTTCCCGAGGCCGATCGAGCCGCCGTCACCGGTGCCGAGCAGGGCGGCGCGCACCCGCTCCGGGTCCGCGCCCGCGCCGTCGTCCTCGACGCTGATGCAGCACTCCGCGCCGGCGTCCTCCGCGACGACCCGGATGTGCGCGCTGCCCCGCCCCTCCTCGAGGCCGTGCTTGACCGCGTTCTCGACCAGCGGCTGCAGGCACAGGTACGGCACCGCGACGGTGAGCACCTCGGGGGCGACCTGCAGCGTCACCTGCAGCCGGTCGCCGAAGCGGGCGCGCTCGAGCAGCAGGTAGCGGTCGATGCTGCGCAGCTCCTCGGCGAGGGTGGTGAAGTCGCCGTGGGTGCGGCTGGAGTAGCGGGTGAAGTCGGCGAACTCGAGCAGCAGCTCGCGCGCCCGCGGCGGGTCGGTGCGCACGAAGCTCGCGATCGCGGTCAGGGCGTTGTAGACGAAGTGCGGGCTGATCTGGGCGCGCAGGGCCTGCACCTGGGCCTGGGCGAGGCGGGCGCGGCTGTCGTCGAGGCTGGCCAGCTCCAGCTGGCTGCTGACCCAGCGCGCGACCTCGCTGACCGCCCGCACCAGGCTGGCGGTCGGGCTCGGCGCGTACGCCGTGAGCGCCCCGACGACGCGGTCGTCGACCAGGAGCGGCGCCACGACGGCGGCCCGCACCGGGCAGTCCGGGTCGGCGCAGGAGGTGCGCGCGACGGTGCTGCGGCCGGTGGACAGGACGTCGGCCGCCAGCACGAGGGCCTCGCCGGCGTGGTGGTCGCCGACGCCGTGCCAGGCCAGCAGCGCCTCGGCGTCGACGACCGACAGGGCGGGGGAACCGAGCAGCGGACGCAGGTGCGCGGCGCTGCGGACGGCGGCCTCGGCCGTCAGCCCCGACCGCAGGTGGGGTGCGGCCAGGGACACCTCGTGCAGTGCGGCGTGGGTCGCGCGCTGGGCGGCCGTGCCGAACGCCCGCCGGCTCCGCAGGGCGTGCGCGACCCGCACGGCGAGCAGGGCGAGCAGGGCGCCGCAGACCACGCCCAGCAGGAGCACCGCGCGACCGTACGCCCGCTGCGCCGGACCGGCTGAGCACGCGCGGGGCCGCGGAACGCTCGTCCACCGGGCAGGGGCGGCCGTCTGTCCCTGGTCACCGGTCCCTGGTCACGGGTGCCTGGTCGCCGGTCACCGGTCATGATCACGGGTGCCTGGTCGTCGGTCCTGGTCACCGGTCGCCGGTCACGGGTGCCTGGTCGTTGGTCCTGGTCACCGGTCGCCGGTCACGGGTGCCTGGTCGCCGGTCCCTGCTCGCCCTCGGCTCGACCGGGTGTCCCGCGAGCTCGCGAGGGGGCGTCGGCGGTGGCTAGCGTGTGCGGGTGACCGCACCCGGCGACCCCCTGGCCCCGCTGCTCGACCTCCCGGGCGTGGCCGCAGCCGTCGCGGACGCCCGGGCCGCGGTCGACAAGCTCCTGTCGCACCGGGTGCTGCGACGTCGCAGCGCCGAGGTGACCGCCGAGTCCGCGCTGCGCGGTGCGCGGGCGTCGGCCCAGCTCGAGGGCGCCGGCACCGAGCTCGAGCGGCTGCGCGGACAGCTGCTCGCCGGCGGCACCGTCACGCTGGCCCGCCGGCCCGACGGCTCGCCCGACGAGCGCGGCGCCCGGCTGGTCGAGGGCGCGGTGCGGCTGCACGCCGACCTCGGGCAGGTCCTCGCGTCCTGGCGGCACAGCCCGCGGCAGGCGCTGGCGCGGATGCACGTCGTCGCCGCCGGTGACCTCGGCCTGGACCCCGACGAGCTCGGCCGGCCGCGCGCGGTCGGGCAGGCGTGCGAGGACCCGCTCGGGCTCGGCGCGCCACCGGACCCGCTGGAGGTGTCGGCCCGCCTGGACGGCCTGTCGCGGGTGGTGCTCGCGACCAAGGTGCCCGCCGTCGTGGTGTCCGCCGTCGTGCACGGGGAGCTGCTGGCGCTGCGGGCCTTCGGCTCGGCCGACGGCCTGGTCGCGCGGGCCGCGGCCCGGCTGGTGCTGGTCGACCGGGGCCTCGACCCCAAGGCGGTGTCCGCGCCGGAGGTCGGGCACGTCGAGCTGCACCACGAGTACGAGGAGGCGGCGCGGGCCTACGTCGGCGGGGGCCCGGCAGGGGTCGCGACCTGGGTGGCGCACTGCGCGTCGGCGGTCGCGCTGGGGGCGCGCGAGGGCGTGGCGGTGTGCGAGGCGATCTTGCGCGAGGCGCCGCCGACCGGGTAGGGCGCGCCGGTCGGTCCCGTGTCGGCGGTCCTGGCTGGGTCGCGGGGTGGTCCGGCGGCGGTCCCTGGGTGGTCCGGCGGAGTGGTCCCGGCCCGGTGTGGCGGGGCCGGCGGTCTCGGTCCGGACCTTGTGCCTCTCCGTCCGCTGTCCACACGCCCTCGGTGCCGGTCCGGGCGCTCACCCGAACGACGGGACGGCGCCCTCCC
Source organism: Frankiales bacterium (assembly GCA_025965495.1). GTDB lineage: Bacteria > Actinomycetota > Actinomycetes > Mycobacteriales > SCTD01 > RYN-122. The sequence continues at coordinate 94 of JAOPWW010000383.1, read as the reverse complement.
TGCGGGAGGACGCCGTCGCCATGCGTTCGAGACCGGGTTACCAGAGCGTGCATCACCTCGTCACGCCGAGTCCCGGGGGGCTCGTCGGACGTGC
>JAOPWW010000376.1 GCA_025965495.1 Frankiales bacterium | reverse complement strand
TCTGCCCGTCCCGAAGGAGGAGGGCAGCCTGCTCACCGGCCTGCTGCTCAAGGACACCACCGTGCCGGCCGCGGACAGCTTCGACTACCCGGCCGACTACGAGGACCAGTTCAAGGCGCTCTGGAAGATCTCTTGACCCTTCCTGGGCTGACGTCCGTGGGCCGCGAGCGCACCGCGCTCGCGGTCCGCGGCCTGTCCAAGACCTTCAACGGGCACCGGGCGCTCTCGGGTGTCGATCTGACCGTCGCGCCCGGCGAGGTCCACGCCCTGCTCGGCGAGAACGGCTCGGGCAAGTCCACCCTCATCAAGGTCCTGGCCGGCTACCACAAGGCCGACCCCGGGTCCCAGGTCCTGGTCCGCGGTGTGGAGCTCGAACCCGGTTCTGCAGCGAGCGCACTGCAGCTCGGTTGCCGCTTCGTCCACCAGGACCTCGGTCTCGTCGACTCGGAGAGCGTGGCCGACAACCTCGCGCTGGTGGGTGGTTTCCCGACCCGCTTCGCGACCGTGCGGCGCAAGACCCTGCTCAGCACGGCCCGTGAGGACCTGGCCCGGGTCGGGCTGGACGTCGACCCGCGGCTCCCGGTCGGCAGGCTCACGCTGGCACAGCGGACGGGGGTCGCCGTGGCCCGCGCCCTGCGGGCAGCGGACGCGGCGCCGGTGTCCCTGCTCGTGCTCGACGAACCGACAGCGACGTTGCCGGAGGCCGAGGTCGAGCAGCTGCTCGCGATCGTCCGTCGGGTCGCCGCCGGGGGCGTCGGCATCCTCTACGTCACGCACCGCCTCGAGGAGGTCTTCCAGGTCGCTGACCGGGCGACCGTGCTGCGCGACGGCCTGAACGTCGGGCTGCGCGACGTCGCCGGCATGACCCGGCGGGACCTCGTCGACCTGCTCGTCGGCACCGAGCTCGAGGACGTGCACCGCGTCTCGGAGGCGCTCCCGACGACGACGGGCAGCACACCGCTGCTCAGGGCGACGGGTCTGCACGCGAACGGCCTGCACGGCGTCGACGTCGAGGTGCACCCGGGCGACATCATCGGCGTCGCGGGCATCACCGGGTCGGGGCGGGACAATCTGCTCTCCGTCCTGTTCGGGGCCCTGCCACGCACAGCGGGCGAGGTGCTCGTCGCGGGCGGGGCGCGCCTGCCCTCGGCGCGGCCCGCCGCGTCGATCGCTGCCGGTCTGGCCCACGTCCCCGCAGAGCGCCGGGTGCACGGCGTGTTCCTGGACCTGTCCGTGCGCGAGAACCTCACCAGCGCCGACCTCTCGCCCTTCAGCCGCTACCTGTCGCTGTCGCGTCGCAAGGAGGTCGCCGAGACCGTGCGCTGGAGCGAGCGCCTCACCGTCCGTCCCGCCCGGCCCGAGCTCGCGGTCTCGGCGCTCAGCGGGGGCAACCAGCAGAAGGTCGTCCTCGCGAAGTGGCTGCGGCTCTCGCCGAAGGTCCTGCTGCTGGACGAGCCGACCCAGGGCGTCGACATCGGCGCCAAGACCGACATCCACCTGGAGGTGCTGCAGGCTGCGCGGGCCGGCGTGGGTGTGCTGGTCAGCTCCTCCGACACCGACGAGCTCGCGGCGCTCTGCCGCACCGTCCTGATTCTGCGCGACGGCAAGGTCGCCGACGTGCTGCACGGCGACAGCCTGACTGCGCAGTCGGTGTCCCGGGCGTGCCTGGGCCGAGAAGAGACGAGATCAGCATGACCACCACGGCGCGACGTCCGCGGAGCCTCGGGCTCCAGAACTACAGCGGCCTGTACCTCTGGGCAGTGTTCATCGTCGTCTTCGGGGCCCTGAAGCCGCACTTGTTCCTGACCAGCGCGACCCTGCACTCGGTGGCGTCCGCACAGGCGGTCTCGGCCATGCTCGCCCTTGCCCTGCTCGTCCCCCTGGCAGCCGGGGTCTACGACCTCTCGGTGGGTGCGGTCATCAACTTCTCGGCGGTCACGGTGGTGGACCTCCAGACCGAGCACCACCTCGGCATCGCCGCGGCCTGCCTGGTGACGGTCCTCATCGCCGCCGGCATCGGTGCTGTCTCGGGCTTCATCGTCGTCGCGTTGAAGGTCAACTCGTTCGTCGCCACCCTGGGCGTCGCGACCATCGTCGCCGCGCTGCAGACCATCGTCTCGGGCGGCACCCAGCCCTACCCGCCCAACAGCAGTGCCTGGACGGAGCTCACCCAGCGCACCGTCGGCGGCTTCCAGGTCATCGTGCTGTACCTGGCGGTGCTGGCCGTAGTCGTCTGGTGGGTCCTGGACCACACGCCGGCCGGTCGCTACCTGTACGTGATCGGCGGGAACGCCGAAGCGGCCCGGCTCACCGGCGTGCGGGTCGGCCTGTGGACGTGGCTGTCGCTGGTCGCTGCCGGCGCGATCAGCGGGCTCGCCGGGGTGCTGTACTCCTCGCTCAACGGTCCCTCGCTGACCTTCGGCCAGTCGCTGCTGCTCCCCGCCTTCGCCGCGGTGTTCCTCGGCTCGACCCAGATCCGCCCGGGCCGGTTCAACGTCTGGGGCACGGTCCTCGCCGTGTACGTGCTCGCGACCGGGGTCCAGGGGCTGCAGTTCCTCACCGGCGCCCAGTGGCTCAACGACATGTTCAACGGCGTCGCGCTCGTGTCGGCCGTGTCGTTCGCGGTGTGGCGGCAGCGGAAGGCATCGAGGCCGCAGGCCCTGGAGGCCGACCCGCCGTCGGCTCCGAGCGAGGACGACGTCGTGCTCCACGAGCTCGGCGCACCTGCGTGAGGACCCTCACCGGGACGGCGGCGCTCAGCTCGTGAACGACTCCGAGCCGCTGCGCCCGGACCGTGAGGCCGACGTCCGCGAGATCGACGTCGACGGGGTCGTGCTCCGGGTGGCGGCGTCCGGGGACGGGCCGCCCCTGCTGCTGCTGAACGGGATCGGGGCGAACCTCGAGATGTGGGGGCCGCTGCTGCGGCACCTGACGGGACGCCACGTCGTCATGTTCGACTTCCCGGGCACCGGCGGCTCCCTGCCCCTGCCAGGGCCGCGCCGCATGCCGGCGCTCGCCGAGCTCGTCGTCGGCCTGCTGGACGCGCTCGGGCTCGAGCGGGTCGACGTCCTCGGGTACTCCTGGGGCGGCGCTCTGGCTCAGGAGCTCGCTCATCGCGCGCCCACCCGGGTGCGCTCGCTCGTGCTCGCCGCGACGATCCCAGGACTGTTCGGCCAGCCCCCACCGCCCTGGGTCCTCGCCGCCATGGCCACGCCGATGCGCTACTACTCGCGCACCTACCTGCGGCTCGTCGCCCCCCTGGTGTACGGCGTGGCCATCCGTCACGACGAGGGACACCTCAGCGCCCGTCGCCGGCGGCCGCCGAGCGTCCGCGGCTACGCCCACCAGCTGTACGCGATCACGGGGTGGTCCAGCAGGGCGTGGCTGAAGACGCTCCGCCTGCCGGTCCTCGTGCTGGCCGGGCGCGGTGACCAGCTGGCGCCCGAGCGCAACGGACGCATCCTGTCGCGCGAGATCCGTGGCGCGACCATGCAGCTGGTGCCCGGCGGGCACCTGTTCCTGCTGCAGGACGTCGGGGTCGCCGCCCAGGCGGTGCGGCGCTTCCTCGACAGCGTCGACCGGGGGGACGCGCCGTTCCAGCGGCCGCCGCCTCAGGACCCGGCGGCGCGGTCCACGACGTAGCTGCCGGGCGCGGCCTCCAGCACGGGGAAGCGCTCGGCGGGGTCGACCGCGTCCTGCAGGCTGCCCGAGCGCGGGGTCACCCAGGCGGCCCAGGCGGTCCACCAGGTGCCGGTCCGCTCGGCCGCCTCGGCCTTCCAGGTCGAGGCGTCGCTGTCGGGGCTCCCGCCCTCGTAGTACCTCGCACGCGGGTTGCCCGGCGGGTTCACGAGGCTGGCGATGTGACCGCTGCTGCTCAGCACGAACGTGCTCTCGCCACCCAGCAGCTGGGTGGTCCGGTAGCAGCCGGCCCAGGGCGTCAGGTGGTCGGTCAGGGCACCGGTCACGAACGTGGGCACGGTGATCCGGGACAGGTCGAGCGGGCTGCCCAGGACCCGCAGCGCGCTGGGGCGCACCAGCGTGTTGTGTGCGAACAGGTCGACGAACTGCCGGTGCAGGGCTGCGGGCAGGTTGGTCCCGTCGACGCTCCAGGCGAGGATGTCGAAGACGGGCGGCGGCTTGCCGAGCAGCCAGCCCTCGACGAGGTAGTTGAAGACCAGCTCGTCGGGCCGCATGAAGGCGAACAGCGCCCCGAGCGTCTTGGCCCCGAGGACGCCCTTGCGGCTGACCCCCTGGCCGGCGAGGGAGAGCAGGGGGGCGAAGGAGAAGGCGCCGAGCGGCGCGGGGACGTCGAAGTCGAGCAGGGTGACGCCGTAGGAGGCGCTGGCGACGCGGGACGCCTTCCCCGTCTGTGCCAGGTGGTTCAGGGCCAGCGTCTGCAGGATGCCCCCGGCGCAGAAGCCGAGCGTGTTGAGGTCGGGGGCGCCCGTGAGGTCGAGGACGACGTCGACGGCCGACAGCACGCGCGCGCAGTACGTGTCCAGGTCCCAGTCGGCGTGCTCGGGTCCGGGGTTGCGCCAGCTGACGAGGAACACCTGCAGGCCCTGGGCGACCGCGTGCTCCACGAAGCTGCGCCCCGGGCGCAGGTCCAGGAAGTAGTAGCGGCCGATGGGCGGCGGGACGACGAGGAGCGGGCGGGCGTGCACCTGCGGCGTCGTCGGCGTGTAGGCGATGATCTCCGCGACCTCGTCGCGGTGGACCACGACCCCGGGAGTCACGGCCAGGTGCTCGCCGACGGTGAAGGCGTTGCGGTCGGTCTGCGAGGGAAGCCCGCCGTTGCTGCGGAGGTCCTCGAGCGCCCGGCCCAGTCCGCGCAGGACGCTGGCGCCACCCGTGTCCAGGGCGGCCTTGAGGGCGACCGGGTTGGTGAGCAGGCTGTTCGTCGGGGACAGCAGGCTGGTGGCCACCGTCGCCGCGAACCGGGCCCGCTCGAGCGTGCGCCAGTCCACGCCCTCGGCGGCGAGGCCGTCCACGGCCCGGTCCAACGTCTGGCCCAGCGCCACGTGGCACTGCGCCAGCCGCCGGAACAGCGGGTTCCCCGTCCAGGCGGGGTCGGTGAAGCGCCGGTCGCGCGTCTCGGGCATCAGCGCGTCGGTGCCGACCGCGACCCGGCCCAGGTCACCGGCGAGTCGCGCGGCCCCCTGCGCGAGCGGCAGGGCACGTGCCAGCAGGCTGCCGAGGGCGGACGGGGCCGCCGGGCCGGCGGTGTCGAGCAGGGCGAGGGTCACGGGCGCTCCGGGGGAGTGGACCGGCGACCGGCGCCGGGCGACGCACCAGCGACTGCTAGGACGTCCTAGGACCGTGGCCCCTACCCGTGGGTAGCGCCAGGGCCTGTGACCGAGTCGTCCCGGGCGGCGCACGGAGCGCTGCAACCCCTACTGCGTTGTGGTAGGACCAATGGCACTTACCGGTACCGGCGTGGCGAGAATGCGCTGCGCCGCGTGCTGCAACGTCCTGGAGCGCACTGTGAGCGTCGACGCCCTGTTCGAGCCCCTCACGATCGGCACGCTCGCCGTGCCCAACCGTGTGGTCATGGCGCCGCTCACGCGTGCTCGCGCCCGCGCCGACAACGTCCCGACGCCGCTGCAGGGGGAGTACTACGCCCAGCGCGCGGACGCCGGCCTCATCGTCGCGGAGGCCACTGCGGTGGACCCGCTGGGCATGGGCTGGTACCGGGCGCCGGGCATCTGGACGGCCGAGATGGTGACAGGCTGGAAGGGCGTCACCGACCGGGTCCACGCCGCCGGAGGCCGCATCTACTGCCAGCTCTGGCACATGGGCCGGCTCGTGCTCCCGGACTACCTGGGCGGTGACCGTCCCCTGGGTCCGTCCGCCGTCGCCGGCGAGGGGGAGACGATGGCGCCCCCGACGGAGGACTACACGGGTGGCTTCCTGCCCATGAAGCCCTACGTCGTGCCGCGCGAGATGCTCCAGGCCGACATCGACCGGGTCGTCGCGTCCTACGGCGCCGCTGCCGCGAACGCGGTCGCTGCCGGGTTCGACGGCGTCGAGGTGCACGGCGCGAACGGCTACGTCCTGGACCAGTTCCTGCAGTCACGGACCAACCTGCGCACCGACGCCTACGGCGGCAGCGTCGAGAACCGGGTGCGGCTGCTGGACGAGGTCCTCGCGGCCGTCGTCGCGCAGGTCGACCCCGGGCGGGTCGGCCTGCGGATCAGCCCCACCAGCGAGCGCAAGGGCATGGGGGACGTCGACCCCGCAGCGCTGACCGAGGCCGTCGGCGGGCTCGCCCAGCGGCACGGCCTGGCCTACCTCCACCTCATCGAGCCGATCGCCTCGGGCTTCCTCGACAAGCCCGACTACCCGGTGATGAAGCACCTGCGTGCGACCTTCGCCGGCACGGTCGTCCAGAACGGCAGCTTCGACGC
>JAOPWW010000372.1 GCA_025965495.1 Frankiales bacterium | reverse complement strand
GCGAGGTCGGCGAGCGTCTCGGGGCCCCGGCTGTTCGCCACGGCGACCTGGTGGCCGGCGGCGGTGAAGCGGCGGGTCAGGTTGCCGCCGATGTTGCCCGCGCCGATGATGCCGATCTTCATGCTGTGCTCCTCGGGCCGGTCGTCGCGGCCCTCGAGGCCGCGGCATGTCGGGAGTCCGTCCCGAGGGCGGCAACCCCGGAGCGGCCCCGGACAGTCCCTACAGCCGGGCGAGGAACTCCAGCGCCCGCTCCCACAGCAGCGCGGTGCTGGCGGCGTCGGAGTCGGGGAGGTCGGGGTCGCAGAACAGGTGCCCGCCGGCGTACCGGTGGACCTCCACGCCGCGGGCGGCCAGGGCGGTGAGCGCGTCCTGCTCGACCCACGGGTCGCCGTCCGCGACGTGCACCTGGCACGGGACGCCGTTCGACGGCGCGCCGTCGAAGCCGACGAAGAGCGCCCCCGCGCCGCCGTGCCGCTGCAGCGCCTCCAGCGCGAACCAGCCACCCAGGGAGTACCCGGCCCAGACCTGCCCCGGCGGCAGGCCCTCGGTCGCGGCGGCGGCCCGGACGGCGAGGACGTCCTCGCCGACGACGTCCCGGTGCGCGACGCCCTCCTCGACGGTCCGGAACGTCGCGCCCTCGTACATGTCCGGCGTGACGACGGTGTGGCCGGCGGAGCGCAGCCGCTCGGCGTCGGCGAGGACCGCGGGACGCAGCCCGACGGCGGAGTGCAGCAGGACGATCGAGGCCATGCGCGCAGCCTGGCACGGGGTCTGGGCCGGCACCAGGACGCGACCGGGCCCCCGCCGAGGTCGACGGGGGCCCGGGTCGTACGAGGGGCTAGAAGCCCGCAGTGCCCTTCGGCGCACCGACGCCCGTCGGGCCGTCGTAACCGGTGCCGGCGGTGCACAGGTACGCGCCCGAGGTCGTCTTGCCACGGACGCAGCGCCCGTTGCTGCCGGAGGTCACGTCGAACAGGGTGCCCGTCGGTGACGTGTAGGCGAGCGACGCCGGCACGCCCGCGGTGTTGCCGGACAGCGCGTAGACCCCGCCGATGATCGGGGCCGCCACGCTGGTGCCGCCGAAGACGAACCAGTTCGCGCCGCCGGTGGAGCCGTAGCTGTCGTAGACCGCGACGCCGGTCGCCGGGTCGGCCACCGCCGAGACGTCGGCGACGGTGCGCTTGGCGCAGCCTGCGTCCTTCTGCCACGACGGCTTGGTGACGTAGCCGGAGCAGCCGCTGCCGGCGCCGCTCCACGCGGTCTCCGCCTGGCGGGTGCCGTCCGCGTTCAGGACGAGGTTGGTGCCACCGACAGCGGTGACCGTGCCGTAGGACGCCGGCGACTGGACGCCGTAGCCGGAGTCGCCCGAGCTGACGGTGATGGCGACGCCGGGGTGGTCGTAGGACTTCGCGTAGGTGGCGACGCTGCTGGACTCGGTGCCGCCGTAGGAGTTGGAGACGACCTTCGCGCCCTTGGCGACGGCGGTGTCGACGGCCGCGGCGAGGTCGGCGAACGACGTGGAGCTCGCGCCGACGTACAGGATCGGACAGGCCGGGCAGGTCGCGGAGACCATCTCGAGGTCGAGCATCTCCTCCTGGCCCCAGCCGGTGTCGCCGGCCGGGAGGAGCGTCCCGCCGGCCTGGTTCACCTGGGTGAGGTTGGCCGTTCCGAGACCGAACTGCGAGCGGTAGGTGGCGAGGTCCGCCGCGGCGTTCGGGTTCGCGTAGGCGTCGACGACGGCCACGAGCGGGGCGGAGGCGCCCGGCGTCAGCCCGTAGGCCTTCTGCAGCTGCGCGGGGGAGTACCCGGAGCTGTAGGAGGTGGTGGCGTCGGGGACGACGTCCCCGCCCTTGGTGCGCACGTGGACGAAGCACGTCACGTGGCCGGGTGCGGGGTCGGGGCAGACCCGGTGCTCGCCGGACGCGGTGAGGCCGGTGGGCGAGGGGTCGGCGAAGGAGGTCCCTGCGCCGGCCGCCGTGGTGAGGGCGGCGGCGAGCAGGACGAGCAGGAGGGGGCGACGGGCCATGCAGCAGGCTCCTCTGAGGGGGGCACCCGGACGGGTGCGCGCCGACCCTCGCGCCTGCACGGAGTCCTGTCCAGACCCTCGCGACCACTTCTGTCCGAAGTGTCCGGATCTGCCGAGCCCTGGCCCGTCAGCGTCCGGTGAAGCGCGCCTCGCGTCGCTCGACGAAGGAGGCGACGCCCTCGGCGGCGTCGTCGCTGGCGATCACGGACGGGAGCAGCTCCTGCAGGTGCGCGGCCGCGGCGGCCTGCGCTGCCGCGCGCTCCGCGATCCGGGCGTTCGCGAGGGTGCCCTGGACGCCGAGCGGCGCCTGGGCGGCGACCAGCCGGGCGATCTCGACGGCCCGCTGCAGCTGTTGCCCCGCCGGGACGACCTCCTGCACGAGCCCGATCCGGTGGGCCTCGGCCGCGCCGAGCTCCTCGCCGGTGAGGATCCAGCGCATCGCGTTGCCCCAGCCGAGCTGCTGCGGGGCGCGGACCGTCGCGCCGCCGAAGGGGAGGATCCCGCGGCCGACCTCGAGCTGGCGGAACCGGACGTCGTCGGCGGCCACGACGATGTCGCAGGCCAGGGCCAGTTCGATCGAGAGCGTGAAGGCGACGCCCTGGACGGCCATGACCACGGGCTTGGGCACCGGCGGCCCGTACATCCCGAACGGGTCGTGCTCGCTGGAGCCGGACAGGACCGCGGGTCCGCCCTTCTCGACCGCGGGCAGGACCTCGGCGAGGTCGAGGCCGGCCGAGAAGTGGTCGCCGTGGCCGAAGAGGACACCGCAGCGGGCGTCGGAGCGGGCGAGCTCGTCGTAGGCGGCGCCGACCTCGTCGATCACCTGCAGGTTCCAGGCGTTGCGCTTGGCCGCCCGGTCGACGCCGATGAGGAGCAGGTCGCCGTCGCGCTCGACGGTCACGAGGGAGGTGGTCACCGCGAGAGTCTGGCCCACGCCCCCGGGGGCATCCCCTTCCACCGGGTGAAGGCGTGCGTGAAGCTCGC
>JAOPWW010000292.1 GCA_025965495.1 Frankiales bacterium | reverse complement strand
ATCGGCCTGCAGTACGGCGTGCCGCTCGAGGCCTTCGTGTCGAAGTACATCAACATGCGCTTCGACCCGGCCGGCATGACCGACGACGCCGACATCCGCATCGCGCAGTCGATCATGGACTACCTGTTCCGCCGGCTGGCGCTGGACTACCTGCCGTACGAGACGCGGTCCGAGCTCGGCGTGTTCAACGCCGAGGAGCGCGCGGCCACCGTCGCCGGCTCCTACGGCAGCAGCAGCGACGACATCGACGTCGAGGGCCTGGCGCAGTCCGTGCTGGTCGCCAAGACGCAGGCGACCGCCGCCGTGCAGACGGCTCCGGCTGCGGTGCACAGCAGCACGGAGCTGCTCGAGGCGCAGCAGGGGACGGCAGCCGACGCCCCGCTGTGCATGACCTGCGGCGTCAAGATGCGCCCGGCCGGCAGCTGCTACGTCTGCGAGAGCTGCGGCAGCACCAGCGGCTGCAGCTAGCAGCACCAGGACCCCGACGGGGCGGCCGCGCATGCGCGGTCGCCCCGTCGTGCATCCTGAGGGAGGCTCCCGGGCCTGGCAGGGTCCACACCTGTTGCGGTCGCCGCAGGCTTGCTGGGCGTCGTCCTCCATCGTCAGCTACTCGACGTCCACCCCGTAGTCGCGCGCCACCCCTGCGAGCCCGTCCACCCAGCCCTGTCCGACTGCCCGGAGCCGCCAGCCACCGTTGCGCAGGTACAACTCGCCCCAGACGAGGGCGCTCACACGCATGGAGTCGGCGGGTTGGAAGCGGAGGTCGGTGTCTCCGCCCGGTTGGCTGAGCACTGCGGTCGCGTTCGCGACGGACGGCGCGTCGCTCGTGCTGACGACCACGACGACCCGCTCGTAGAGCGGAGTCAGCCGAGCGGTGTCGATGATGGCGCTGTTGCCGCTCAGGACGACGGCACCGTCGGCGCTTCGCGGGTTGTTGTAGAAGATGAAGTCTTCGTCCCTGTCGACTCGTCCGCTGGCTCCGACCAGGAGCACCGACAGGTCGAGGTGAGTGGGCTGCAGGTCCACCTGGACGCGTGTGGCGGACAGCGGCACGTTCTGTCCCGGCACCAGCTGCTGCTGCCGTGTTGCGCGGCCAGCGGCTGCCGCCCGAGCCGGCGCCTGCTCGGGCGCTGGAGCTGCCGTGCCCGCCTCGTCCTTGTCGGAGTCGCTGTCCAGGGTGAAGTCCGCCTGCAGCGAGCCGTCGACGACGATCGGCTCGACGGCCTGGAGCTTGGCTGGGTCCCTGCTGATCCGCGCCTCGAGGTGTGTCAGGCAGGCCACGGTGTCGACGCGTCCCAGGTCGACGTTCAGGAACCGCTCCCGGCTGGTGGCCAGCGAGATGAGGCAGGGACGTACCTCCCGTCCTGTGGCCGGGTCGTTGCCGCTGACGTGACCGTTGAACACGAGTGTGCGCACGGCGGCTGCTCGATCCGCCTCGAGGACTTCGTGCACGACTCGCAGCGCGGTCTGTCTGAGCACCTCCGCGTAGACGGCGCGAACCTGGGTCGCTGGTCGAGCGGTGGCCGTGATGGTGTCGGAGGCCTTGACGTACCTGTAGGACTTCTCGGCTGGGACGACGTCCGAGGCCGGGAGTTCGTAGTCGATGGTGAGGTGACCGGAGGTCGAGGCGTAGCTGAGGCGCCACGAGTGGGGGAAGCGGTCCGGGTACTCAGCCGCCTCGAGGACGAGGTCCAGGTAGCGGACCACCGCATCCGGTCGACGCTCAGCCAGGCCGCGCTGTAGTGCGTCTACCTCCGCGACGTGCTGGCGGTGCTCCTCCGCTCGGCGGGCAGCCTCCACCTCGTGTCGTCGACGCGCCTCGTCCACGCGCTCTGCGTGCTGCTGCGTGGCCACTGCGTACTCCTCGAGGGCCCTTTGGTAGGCCGCTTGACCTTGCTGAGCCCGGGCCGCGTGCTTCGAGGCAGCGAACACGCGCCCGAGCGTCGACGGGCCGTCGACGGCGAAGTCCCGTTCTTGAGGTGGTGGCGGAGGAGCCCCGACGATGGACGGGTCGAAGGGTGACAGGGGCGGCGCCTGCTTGAGTGCCTCGAGGTCGAGGTGGTCGTCGACGGCGAGCGTCGCGGCGAGGACGCTCTGCAGGACGTCGAGCTGTTGCTCGAGCTGTGCGGTGTCTTCCGCCGCCTCGCGGTTCCGGTCCTCGGCGTACAGCCGCTCCCTGACCTTCTGGTCCTGGATCGCCGCCCGGCTGCGGGCAGCAGCGGCTCGTTCGGCGTCCCGCTGACCTCGTGCGGCGGCTCGGGCACGCCGTTCCCGCTCACGCTCGGCTTCCCGCTGGATCTGCACGAGAGTGGCCAGCACTCCGCGTCGACGGGCCATGTCGTTCCTCCTACCGGGTCAGGTCGACGCCGGGGCGGCTGTCGCGGGGCTGCTGCGCTTGGCTCTGCCGCCACTCGGGGGCCTCGGCCAGCTCGTGGAACTCCACGACGTGGTTCGTCCCGACCCTCTCCAGCGCCGCGCGCACCTCGGGCAGGCTCACGCGGAAGAACTCTCGACGCCTGTTGACCTGGTTGACGCGGCGGGCATCGAACTCGCGGTGCAGGGCGGTCTCCAGCGACACGGCGTCGTGGCTGAACACCAACGCGTGCACGTCGAACCTGAACGGCACCGAGGCGCTGCTGAGCTCGTAGATCCTCTGCATCGGGTCCTCGCGGCGGGTGAGGCCGATCTTGACGACACGGTCGCCGAACGCTCCCACGTTGGAGATCACGTAGACGTAGCCCACCCGGATGTTCGCGGCCATCTCCTCGACCTCCTCGATGCTCTCGGAGATCTCGGCCAACCGTTGACGAGCCTCTGCCTGTCCCTCCTCGTCGCCGTTGATCCTGGAGCGCTCGAGCAGGCTGCGGTAGTGCACCTGCTCCTTGAGCAGGTCCTTCTTGCGACGCTTGAACTCCTCCTGGTCCCTGGCCTCCTCGCGCTGCCGCTGTCGTTCTTCGCGCGCATCCTCCCGCTCCTGCTCGACCCGCAGGTGGTGGTCCGCGGTCAGCTGCAGCTCCTCCAGGCGCAGAGCGTGGAAGTCTTCGTCGATGGCGGCGCCCATGGTGCTGCCGTTCGCCACGATCGCCTGGCGTGTCTGCTCGAGCCGCTTCTTGGCGGCGTCGACCGAGTGTGCTCGCACCGTGCGGACGCAGTTGTCGGCCTCGATGTTGTACGTGCGCAACATGAGGTCGCCGAACTGGCGGACCAGGGCGGCCCCTTCCTTCAAGGAGCCGTTCACCATCCAGCCGGACGTGCTCCGGACCGCCGTACGCTTGCTGATCGCGGTCTTGATCTGTCCGCGGAGAGCGTCCAGACGTTGCTTGGAAGCCAGGACGTCGTCGAGCGGGTGTCGGAACTGGTAGTAGCCGGCTTGTTGCAGCAGGCGGAGCTCGTCCGTCTCCACGAGCGCTGCTCGCGCGTCCACGACCTGGCGGTCGAGCCTGGCGACTTCCTCGCGCAGCGCGTCACGCCGCTCGGCCAGCTGCTGCAGCTCGGGCTCCAGCGCCCCCCGGTCCGGCGGTGGGCCTGCAGACGCGGCCGGCTGGGGCGCATCTTCGGCGTCGACGTTGACCCCGTAGTCACGCGCCAGCCCGGCCAGGCCGGACGCCCAGCCCTGTCCTACCGCGCGGAGCCGCCAGCCTCCGTTGCGTCGGTAGACCTCGAGCAGGACTGCCGTCGGCAGGCCGTGCAGACCCGGCGGCTGGAAGGTGAAGGGCAACTCGCCCTCGACGGCCACGGCTACGCCGTCCAGGTCGCCGTCGCGGTCCGCTGCCACGACTACTCGCTCGACGGCCGGAGGGACCTCGTCGAGGCGGACGGTCAGCAGCAGGCCGTCGAGCGTGAGTGCTCCGCTGGCGTGCCGAGGAGCGTTGTAGAAGACGAAGTCGGCGTCCGTGCTGACTTGGCCCCGGTGGTCGAGGAGCAGCCCGACGAGATCGGGGGGTGAGCCCGCCGGCCCCTGCAGGCGAACACTCAGGGTGCTGCCGGAGAACGAGACGTTCTGGCCGGGAGTCAGGTCCACGTGGATCGCCCCTGCCCTTCACGGAGTCGAGGGTTCCTGAGCATCTTGCCTGGCCTGCTGAACCCGGCGACGCGCTGGGCAGGATCGTGTTGGACCGCAGCTCGACATGGCCGCGTTGACGTACCGCGACGGGGAGGCGCTCGGCGTCTCCTGCTGGTCCCCGAGGAACCCCTGCGGTCACACGGAGCGCTTGTGCCCTACGGCTCGAACTTGTCGACGAGCCGCCGCAACAGAGGTGCCTGCTCCGGCAGCACCGTCCGGCAGGCCTGGGCGACCGTCCCTAGGCCTGCGCTGCCGCCGTCGGACGTCGCCGGTGCTGCTGCCGCCTGATCGAGCAGGGCTGCAACCAGCCGTACCTCGGAGGCGACGCCGCCTTGGGCCTCCGTTGCCGGCACGACCACCTGCGTCGTCTGGACGGTCTCGGCGCCGGCCTGGCTGACGACCTGCTGGATCTGGTCGACGACCCAGTGCGCGTCTCGCTCGACCTCGAGAGCGGAGAAGCGTTTCGTCGTGATGCCCCGGGCCCGGTGCCAGTCGTCGCGGAGTGCGTCTCGTGCGCCCGCCTCCCGGCCGTAGTGGCTGCCGCCGTCGACCTCGACAGCGAGCCGCGCCGCGGGGCAGTAGAAGTCGAGTCGGTACAGCCCGGTCGAGTACTCGCGCTCCCAGCCGGGGAGCGCGTGTTCGAGCAGTTCCCAGAGGAGCTTTTCGGAGCGTGTGACCGCCGGCCCTCGGTCGACGCGAGGGGCCGCGAGCTCGCCGGCGAGCTCGAGCCGGTGGCGGATGCGCCAGGGGTCGACGATCTGACTCCCTGTCAGGGGAGGGAGGTCGATCGTGGTCACCCGGCCAACCTCGACCGACGGGGCGCGGACCTGTTGGGCTGAACGACGTAACGCCCGTCCGCCGTCTGACCCCAATCTGAGGCCCTCCGGTGATGGGCAGGGGCACCTCGAGATCCGAGGCCCTGCCGCGAAGGACAGCCGTGATCGGGCAACTGGTCTACCGGCAGCCGCCCGGGCAGAGCGGCGCGCGTGCACGTCTCGCCACTTCAGGTCGCTCGCTCCCAGGACCCACATTCCGCCCTCGTCGGTCAGCCGAAAGCAGTGTTCTTCCACTTCCACGCGGCGATGCGCGGGCCGACCCAGAAGAGGTAGATGCCCAGCGTGATCACGGACAGCAAGAACCACTTGATCCACAGGCCGAACAGACCGAGTGCGGACCCGCGGAAGACGAGCTGCCTGCCGTCGATGTACGAGTGCTTCGCGCGCCAGCGCTCGCGCAGGACGAGCGCGAAGGGGTAGCAGATCCCCAGCGTGCAGATCGTGATCAGCGCGGCGAGGATGCCGGTCCCGACGTAGGTCGCTGCTCCGCCGTCGAAGGTGAAGCGGGCGGCTGGACCGCCGTGCGGCGATGTCGGGCCAGGCTCGGTCGGGCCCCAGGCGGGAGTCGTGGTCATGGCGGACAGAGTGGGGTGACAGTGACGAGCCGTCAGCCCAACAGCAGAAGTTGCGCGGCCTGTGCAGCGGACCAGCCGTCGGCCTTCGGTCTCGTCAGAGGGATCCCGCGCGGGCGCCTCAGGCGGCCACCGCTCGCGCGGCGAGCAGCACGTCCGGCGGGATCGCGTGGTCGAGCTGCCAGGTGATGCCGATCGGTCGCTCACCTCTGTGCTCCACGTAACGCACCGGCCCGAGCAGCAGGAACGGCGCGGCGCCCAGCTCGTCGGTCGGTGTGTCCCGCACGAACAGCAGCACCGAACTACCCCGCTCCTCGTGGTGCAGGTACCGCTG
>JAOPWW010000265.1 GCA_025965495.1 Frankiales bacterium | reverse complement strand
CACCGGCCGGGCACCGTCGAGACCGACGGCGAGTCGGCGGTCCTGCTCGAGCTGGTGTGACGGTCCTGTCCGACTAGGCACCGCGCGTCCGGGGCACGGACACCTCATGCGCATCGTCGTCACGGGCGCGACCGGCAACGTCGGTTCGCGGCTCCTGCCCCAGCTGCTCGACTCCCCCCAGGTCACGTCGGTCGTCGGGCTCGCCCGACGGCTGCCGGCCGACCGCGACACGAGGGTGGAGTGGACCTCGGTCGACCTCGCGGAGGGCGACCTCGCGCCGCTCGTCCGCGGCGCCGACGTCGTCGTCCACCTCGCCTTCCTGCTCCAGCCCGCCCACGACCCCGACGAGATGCACCGCGTCAACATCCGCGGGACGCAGCGGCTGCTCGACGCCGTCGTCGCCGAGGGCGTCCCGGCGTTCGTCCAGGCGTCCTCGGTCGGTGCGTACTCGCCCGGCCCCAAGGACCCCAGGGTCACCGAGGACCACCCCACCCACGGCGTCTCCAGCTCGACCTACAGCCGTCACAAGGCCCAGGTCGAGCGGATGCTCGACACCCTCGAGGCCGAGCACCCGGAGCGCCGCGTCGTGCGGATCCGCCCCGGCATCGTCCTGCAGGCCCGGGCCGCCAGCGCCCTCGCCCGCTACTTCCTCGGACCGTTCGTGCCGCAGTCTCTGGTCCGGCGCGCCCTGCTGCCGGTCGTGCCGAAGGTCGACCGGCTGGCCATCCAGGCCGTCCACGCCGAGGACGTCGCGCGGGCCTTCCTGCTCGCCGCCACGACGCCGGTCACCGGGGCGTTCAACATCGCCGGCGAGCCGGTCCTGGACGCCGACAGCCTGGGCACGGCCCTCGGGGCGACCCAGGTCCCGCTGCCGGCCGCCCTGGTGCGGGCCGTCGTCGACGTCACGTGGCGGATGCACCTGCAGCCGACCGACCCCGGCTGGGTGGACCTCGGGCGGCTGACGCCGCTGATGGACACGACCCGGGCCCGTGAGGTGCTCGGCTGGACCCCCGTCCACTCCGCGACCGACGCCCTGGTCGAGACCGTCGACGCCATGGGCCGCCGCCAGGGCGCGGACACACCGGTGCTCCGACCCCGCACCCTGCCGAGCCGGGCGCTCGAGGTCGTGCGCGCCCTCGTCCCCGGGGGCCGCGGGACCGGCTGACGCAGCCGTCCCGCCGTCCTGCCGTCCCGGTCCCCCGGGGCGGCAGGATGGGGGCATGAGCGCCCCCTCCTCCCCCGACGCCCTGCCCCCGACGCTGCCGCTGCAGGTCGAGGCGCCGTCCGACCTCGAGGTCGGCGCGTACGCCAACATGGTCAGCACCTGGTACACCGAGACCGACCTCGCCATCGACTTCGCCGCCGTGCTGCCGAGCGAGGTCATCACCCTCGACGACGGCGAGGCCGTCCTGCCGCGCGCCCGGCTGGTCAGCCGGGTCAAGCTGCCGCCGGCGCAGGCCCGCGAGCTGCTCCAGGCCCTGACCGACGCCCTGGCCCGGTACGAGGCCCAGTTCGGACCGCTGCCGGCGCGCACCGACACCCCGCGGGACCTCTGGACCGTCTGACAGCACGGCGCCCGCCTCCCGTGACCGGGGGCGGGCGCTGTCGTGCCGGGGAGCTACGCCGCGGTGGCGGGGACGACCTCGCGGGTCTCGTCGACGTAGGGCTCGCCGGCGCTCGGGAAGCGACCGGTCTGCTCCTCGTGGTAGTCGTCCTCGACGTTGACCTGCCAGACGTCGTGGTGCGTGCCCTCGACCATGTTCTGCACCGACAGGATCGCCGTGAGCATGGAGTGGTCCTGGTTGTTGTAGCGGTGCATGCCGTTGCGCCCCACGGGGTGGACGTTGGGGACCTCGGCCGCGATCCAGTCCTTGATGGTGTCGATGTTGCCGGCGTAGGCCTTGTCGTAGAACGGGTAGGCCTTCGGCATCCGCACGACGAAGCCGCGCTCGATCTGGTCGGGCTGGACCAGGCCGAGGGTCGCCAGCTCCTTGGTCGCCAGGGCGATCAGCTCGTCGTCGGGCAGCGACCAGGTCTCGTCGTCGCGGAACACGAAGTACTCCAGGCCCAGGCAGGTCCGGCCGTCCTTGACCAGGTGGGGCGACCAGGAGCCGTAGTTCTGGATCCGGCCGACCAGGACCTCGGGCTCGTGGATGTAGATCCAGTTGTCCGGGAACCCGGCGTCCTCGGGCACGACCAGCGCGACGGTGAGGTAGTCGCGGTACTTCAGGTCGCGGGCGGCGTCCTGCACCGGCTGGGGCGCGGGCGGGTCCATCGCGAGGATCAGCGACGCCAGCGGCATGGTCGACACCACCTGGTCGCAGGCGTAGGTGTGGCGGGTGCCGAGGTCGGTGCGGGTGGCCTCGGGCGCACCCGCCCCGGCGCCGTAGCCCCCGGTGACGACGGCGGTGACCGCGACGGCGCCCTTGCCGGGCTGGCGGTGGACGGTGCTGACCTTGGTCTCCAGGACGACCTCGCCGCCCTGCTGCGCGACCTTCTCGGCGCACCGCTCCCACATCATCCCCGGGCCGAGGCGCGGGTACTGGAACTCCTCGATGAGGCTGGTGATGTCCTTCTGGTTGCGCTTGGGCAGCAGCGCGTTGACGACCGCGTTGAGCAGCGACAGGTTCTTGATGCGCTGCGCCGCCCAGTCCGACTGCAGCTCGGTCGCGTCGCGGCCCCAGAGCTTCTCGGTGTAGGTCTTGAAGAAGATCCGGTACAGGCGCCAGCCGAAGCGGGCCGCGACCCAGCCCTCGAAGTTGCTCTGGTCCTTCGGCGGCCGGACCCGCACCATCGCGTAGGACAGCACGCACTTGAGGGCCTCGAGCAGCCCGAGGTTGCGCAGGGCGTTGGTGGCCTTCAGCGGGTAGTCGTAGAGCTTGCCGCGGTACAGGATCCGGCTCATGCGCGGCCGCATCATGAAGTCCTCGTCGGGGAGGATCTCGTGCCACAGCGCCTCGACCTCGGGCACCTTGGTGAAGAACCGGTGCCCGCCGATGTCGAAGCGCCAGCCCTCGCGCACGGCCGTGCGGCTGATGCCGCCCACCATGGCGTCGCCCTCCAGGACGGTGGCGTGCACACCGGCCTTGCCGAGCTCGTAGGCGGCCGTCAGCCCGGCAGGACCGGCACCGATCACGACGACGGACTCGGGCTTCGACACTCTGGCTCCTAGCGACAGGCGGACGTGCGCGGACGACGACGCACCAGGAGGGCGCACCGCTCCATGGTCGCTTGCCCGGTCGCCGTGGGTCGAACCACACGCCGTGACGTCGGCCACGATCACGATGCGGCAACGGCCGGCGCTGGGAGGCCCCCGACTACCCTCTGTGGCGCTCCCAGGGCCGTCGGTCCGGAGCCCGCGCGGTCCGCGAGGGCCGGCGCGCCCCCCTCGTCGAGTCGGAGCTCTCCCGTGGCAGCCGCGCCGGACACCGCGACGACGGTGGTCCCGCCGCGCGTGCGCCCTCGGCGCTGGCCCACCCGGCTGGAGGTCGCCGCCGGCGTCGCCGTCGCGCTGGGCGTCCTCAGCCGGACGCACAGCGCGAGCGCGCTCTGGCTCGACGAGACGCTGTCGGTGAACATCGCCACGCTCCCCCTGCACGAGCTCCCCGCGGCGCTGCGGCGCGACGGCGCCCCGCCGCTGTACTACCTGCTGCTGCACGTCTGGACCGCGGTGCTCGGGAGCTCCGACGTCGCCGTGCGGGCCCTGTCGGAGCTGCTGGGGCTCGCCGCCCTGCCGCTCGCCTGGCTCGTCGGACGCCGCCTGCACTCCGAGGGCGCCGGGACCGCCGCCCTCCTGCTGCTCGCGAGCAGCCCCTTCGCCGTGCGGTACGCCACCGAGACGCGGATGTACGCGCTGGTGCTCGTCCTGGTCCTGCTCGGCGTCCTCGCCCTGCACGCGGCCCTCCGCGACCCCCGGCCGGCGCGCCTGGCGGCGCTGTCCGTGCTGGCCGCGCTGCTGGCCCTGACCCACTACTGGGCGCTGTTCCTGCTCGCCGTGGTAGGCGCGGGTCTCGCCGTCGCTGCCGTCGGGAGCCGGGCCGCACCCGCCGCTCGCCGCTGCCTGCTCGCCCTGGCCGGCGGCGGCGTGCTGTTCCTGCCGTGGCTGCCGACCTTCCTGTTCCAGACCGCGCACACCGGGACGCCGTGGGCCCGGCCTCCCGCCTGGACCGAGCTGGTGAGCACCTGGCAGGGCTGGTCGGGCCCCGGTCTGCCCGGTGCGGTCCTCGGGGTGCTGCTGCTGGTGCTGGTCGTGGCCGCGCCGTTCGTGCGTCCCGGCCGCGACGGCGGTGTCCTGCTGCGGGCGCCCGCCCGCCGCCTCCCCCTGGTCCTGGCCGGCACAGCCCTCGCGACCCTCGGCCTGGGCCTGGGCGTGACCGTCGTGCAGTCCTCCGGCTACGCGCTGCGCTACAGCGCGGTCGCCCTCGTGCCCGCGCTGCTCGCCGCGGCCGTCGCGGTCCAGGGCGTGCCCGGGCGGGCTCGGACGGCCCTGCTCGGCGCCCTCGTGCTGCTCGGCACGGCCTCGGTCGTGCGGCTCCCGTTCGACGACACCCGCACCCAGGCCCGGGTCACGGCGGGCGCGCTCGCCGGGCGCCTCGCCCCGGGCGACCTGGTCCTGTACTGCCCCGACCAGCTCGGACCGGCCGTCGACCGGCTGCTGCCCCCGGGAACCGACCAGCTCGTCTACCCGACCGGAGGCCGGCCCGAGCGGGTCGACTGGGTCGACTACGCCGCCCGGAACGCGGCGGGGGACCCCGAGCGGTTCGCCGCTGCAGCGGCGCGCCGTGCCCGCGGCGCGGTCTACCTCGTCACCGCGGGCGGCTACCGGACCTTCGGGCAGAGCTGCGCGGAGCTGGCCGACGCCCTCGCCGCGCGGCGCGGCCCCGCCGTCGCGGTCTCGGCGCAGGACCGCCACTACGAGGAGTCGCAGGCGGTGCTGCGCTTCCCCGGCCCGGGGGCGGGCCCGGCATGACACCCGCCTCCCGCACGGGCAGGGTGGGGGCGTGAGCACCCCCACCGAGACCCGCACCGGCTCCCCCGCCTCGGTGATCACCGTCGGCGCCGGACTGGTGGGCCTGCTGGTCTCCCTGAACTCCGGCGCCTTCCCGGTCGCCCTGTTCCTGTGCGCCGTCTCCCTGGCCGCACTGCCCCTGGCCCTCAGCGACCGGCCGGGCGCCCGCCTGGTCCGCGTCGTCGTCCTCGGCGGGCTGATGGCCGCCCTCGGCCTGTGCCTCGCGCTCGGGCCGCTGCTGTTCGGTGACACCCAGCGCGCCGACCGCGCGCGCAACCCGGCCCGGTCGAACGCCGACGTCCCGTCGACCCCCCGCCAGGCGCCCGCCCCGAGCGACGCCGGCACCCCCACCGTCCCCGGGCAGTGACCACCGACCCGACCTGGCGACGGCTGGAGGCCGCCTCGGGACGCCTGAGCACGGCGGCGGTCCGCCGGATGGAGCAGCTGCCCTGGTTCCTCGGCCTGCCGGCCGCCCAGCGCGCCGACGTCGGGCTCGTGGTCCAGGCCGGGCTCGCGGTGTTCACGGCCTGGCTGCACGACCCGAGCGCGGGACCGCCCCCGGGACCGGAGGTGTTCTCGGTCGCCCCGCCCGAGCTCGCCCGCCACGTCTCGCTCAAGCAGACGGTGCAGCTCATCCGGATCATGGTCGAGGTCGTCGAGGAGCAGGTCGCGGACCTCGCCGCCCCGGGCGACGCCGCCCGCCTCGCCGAGCAGGTCCTGCGCTACTCGCGCGAGGTCGCCTTCGCCGCCGCGGAGGTCTACGCCGCGGCCGCGGAGGCCCGGGGCGCGTGGGACGCCCGCGTCGAGGCGGGCGTCGTGGAGGCCCTCGCCCGCGGGTCGGCCGGCGAGCTGACGGCTTCCCGGGCGACGTCGCTGGGCTGGGGCCGGCCCGCCTGGGTGGTCCCGCTCGCCGCGCCCGCGGCGGACGAGCCCGCCGGCTCGGCTGCCGCCGTCCGCAGCGCCGCCCGCCACCTCGGGCTCGACGTCCTGGTCGGCGAGGCCGGCGGCGGGCTGCTCGTCGTGGTCGGCGGGCCGGGTCTGCCCGACCCGCACGTCGGCGCGGTGGCGGACGCCCTGCCCGAGGGGCCGGTGGTGACCGGCCCGGTCTCGCCGGACCTGCTCTCCGCCTGTCCCGCCGTCGCCGAGGCGCTGTCGGGCCTGGCC
>JAOPWW010000257.1 GCA_025965495.1 Frankiales bacterium | reverse complement strand
CACCCCCTCCACGCTAGGCCTCCTACGCTCGGACGGTGACGCGCGCACTGGTGGCCGGGATCGGCCCCGCCGCCGTCGGTGCGGACGTCGTCCTGGACCTCGGCGCGGCCCACCCCTCCACCGCCGGCGGTCTGCGCCTGCACCTGCAGCTCGACGGCGACGGGCCGGACGCCGTCGTCGTCGCCGCGGAGCCCGAGGTCGGGTTCATGCACCGCGGTGCGGAGAAGCTCTTCGAGGTCCGGGACTACCGGCAGGTCGTGGTCCTCGCCGACCGGCACGACTGGCTGGCCGCCTTCGGCAACGAGCTCGGGGTGGTGCTGGCGGTCGAGCGGATGCTCGGGATGGTGCTGCCGGAGCGGGCCGCCTGGCTGCGGGTCCTGCTGGCCGAGCTCGACCGGGTGCTCAGCCACCTGTCGTTCGCCCGGGGCACGCGCGCGGAGCGCGAGCTGGTGCAGCAGCTGCTCGAGGAGGTCACGGGCGGGCGGCTGCACGTCGGCTTCAACCGCGTCGGCGGCCTGCGCGAGGACCTCCCGGCCGGCTGGACCGGGCGCTGCGCCACCGCCGTCGGGCAGCTGCGCACCAGCGCGACGGGACTGCTCGCCCGGGCGCAGGACGAGCTCGCGCCGGGGACCGGGGTGCTCTCCCGGGCCGACGCCCTGTCCTACGGCGCGAGCGGTCCGGTCGCCCGGGCCAGCGGCGTCGACCTCGACCTGCGGCGCGACGACCCCTACCTCGTCTACCCGGAGCTGACGTCGTTCCGGGTGGTCGGGTCGACCGACGGCGACACCCGGGCGCGGCACCTGTGCCTGCTCGAGCAGGTGCTGGTCTCGCTCGACGTCGTCGAGGAGTGCCTGCAGCGGCTGCCGTCCGGCCCCGTGTCGGTGAAGCTGCCCAAGACCGTCAAGGCACCGGAGGGCTCGGCCTACGCCTGGACGGAGAACCCGTCGGGCGCGATGGGCTGGTACCTCGTCAGCAAGGGCCAGAAGACGCCGTACCGGCTGGCGATGCGGACGGCGTCGTTCGGCAACGTCTCGACGCTGCCGGCGCTGCTGCCGGGGACGCGCCTGGCCGACGTCGCGGGCGTGCTGGCGTCGCTGTTCTTCGTCGTCGGTGACATCGACAAGTGAGGCGGCCGGCCGACGGGGTCGCTACGCGCGCAGGTACTCGAGGAACCGGGCGCGGATCAGCGGCTCGTCCGCCCCGAGGTCCTTGCCGAGCAGCTCGCGGCCCAGCTCGACCAGCTCGGTGATGCTGCCGGTGACCGACCCCGAGGAGCCGTCCTCGCCGGCGAGCGCCGTGGAGGCCCGCAGGTGCTTGGCGAGGTCCCAGAAGAAGCCGACGTCGTGGGCGGCCTTGGCCCGGTCGAACGCGCGGACGCGGAGCTGCTCCGTGGACAGGGCGTCGAGGTCGTCGGTCACGGGACGACCCTACGGCTGCGGGTCGGGGGTGCGGCAGGACCGCTCGAGCAGCAGGGCGGCGAGCACGAGCAGCAGGCACGCGGCGCTCGAACCGGCGCTGACGAGGGCGTCGGTGTGCGCCTGCTCGGCGCGGAGCCGGAGCACCTGCACGAGCAGGCCGGCGTAGGCGCCGCCGAGCAGGGCGGCGCCCGTCGAGGAGGCCTTGGCCAGGACGGCGGCGCGGGCGACCTGCAGCGGGTGCAGGGAGCGGCCGCGGACCGGGCCGCGCAGCCGGGCCCGGACGGCCCGGGCCAGGCCGAGCTCGAACACGGCCAGCAGCACGATCGGGACCGGCGCGTAGCCGGGCAGCGGCGGGAGGTCGCCGTAGACCAGGCGCACCAGCAGCAGCCCGACGACGCCGGCCCCGAGGAACAGGGCGACCAGGCTCGACAGCCGGGTCGGGGTCACGGCAGCCGCCGGACGTCGGCGTCGCCGAGGGCGGCGAGCAGGTCAGCGACCCGGCCCTGCGGCAGCGCCGCGTCGGGGTCGAGGTCGAGCCACGGCGCGAGGACGAAGGCCCGCTCGTGCGCCCGGGGGTGGGGAAGGACGAGGCCGTCCGGCACGGCACCGTCCGCCACGACGACGTCGACGTCGAGGGTGCGCGGGCCCCAGCGGACCTCCCGCGTGCGGTCGGCGGCCTGCTCGGCGCGCTGCGCGCGGGACCACGCCTCGACGGCGTCCCACGGCACGAGGGCCACCAGGTTGAGGAAGTCGTCCTGCACGACCCCGCCGACCGGCGCCGTCTCGTACAGCGGGCTCACGGCGGTCGGCTCCAGCACCTCGAGCGCGGCCCGCAGGTGCGCTGCGCGGTCGCCGAGGTTGCTGCCCAGCGACAGGACGGCGCTCACGGGCGCACGACCGTGACCGCGACGTCGTCGAACGCCAGCGGGATCGGCGCGGACGGCTTGTGGACCGTCACCTCGGCCTCGCCGACCCGGGGGTCGGCCAGGCAGACGACGGCGAGCCGCTCCGCGAGGGTCTCGATCAGGTCGACCGGCTCCCCCGCGACGACCTCGGCGAGCCTCAGCGCCAGGGCGCCGTAGTCGACCGTGTCCTCGAGGTCGTCGGAGGCGGCCGCCTCCCTGACGTCGACCGACAGCACGGCGTCCACGACGAAGTCCTGGCCCTGGGCGCGCTCGCTCGGGAGCACGCCGTGGAAGCCCCTGACCCGCAGGCCGCGCAGCGCGATCCGGTCCCTCACGCCGACGCTCCCCGTACGGCGGCCACGACGCGGACGGCGTCGGCGGACGGGCCGACGTCGTGGACCCGGACGGCCCAGGCTCCGGCCTGCGCGGCGAGCGTGGTGACGGCGGCGGTGGCGGCGTCGCGGTCCTTGGGATCGGGGCGGTCCAGCAGGGCGCCGAGGAAGGCCTTGCGCGAGGCGCCGACCAGCAGCGGCAGCCCGAGGGCGGCGAACCGGTCGAGGGCGGCCAGCAGCGCCCAGCCGTGCGCGCCGGTCTTGGCGAAGCCGAGGCCCGGGTCGACGACCAGGTCCTGGACCCCGGCGGCGCGGGCGGCCTCGACCAGCGCGGTCAGCTCGGCGAGGACCTCCGCGACGACGTCGTCGTAGACGGCCCGGGTCTGCATGACGTCGCTCGGGCCGCGGCCGTGCATGACGACGTACGGGACGCCGAGGTCGGCGACGGTCGACAGCATCGCGGGGTCGCCGGTCCCCCCGCTCACGTCGTTGACGACGGCGGCTCCGGCAGTGACGGCAGCCTGCGCGACGGACGCCCGGACGGTGTCGACGCTGACGACGGCGCCCACGGCGACCAGCCCCTGGACGACCGGGACGACCCGGCGCAGCTCCTCGTCCTCCGGGACCCGGCCGGCACCGGGGCGGGTCGACTCGCCCCCGACGTCGAGCAGGTCGGCGCCGTCGGCCAGCAGCCGCCGACCGTGGGCGACGGCGGCCTCGGGGTCGGCGTGGTCACCGCCGTCGCTGAAGGAGTCGGGGGTGACGTTGACGACGCCCATCACCAGGGTCCTGGAGGTCCCAGGGCGGTGACGGGCGTCGTCGAGGTGGAGCGGCAAGGACCTAGGAGGCCGGGTCGGTGCCCGGGGCCCGGCGACGGCGCACCGGGGCGCTGCCGGTGTCGGCCTCGCGGTTGACCTGCGCCGGACGGCGCCGCGGCGGCGCCTTCTCCAGCGAGGTGCCCTTGGTCAGGGAGGGCTTGCGCCGTCCGACCTTGCGGCCGCGGGCGAGGTCCTCGAGGTCGGCCGGGCCCATGACGGCCAGCTCGGCCGGCGTCAGCACCGGCGGGCGGGTCGACAGGGGGCGGCGGCCGTTCGCCGTCGGGTGCTCGCGCTGGGGGCGCTTGGCGACCGGGGCGAAGATCTCCAGGACCTCGTCCTTGGCCAGCGTCTCCTTGTCGAGCAGCTTGAGGACCATGTCGTCGAGGACGTCGCGGTACTCCACCAGGATCTCCCACGCCTCGTGGTGGGCGTTCTCGACGA
>JAOPWW010000243.1 GCA_025965495.1 Frankiales bacterium | reverse complement strand
GAGGCCGTGTACGACCGGCAGAAGCGGCTCGAGCGCGAGGAGCGCGAGCGGCGGGCCGAGCGCAAGCGCCGCCGCGAGGCGCAGCGGGAGACCCAGCGCGACTCCCAGCGGGTGGAGGAGTCCGGCGGCGGCCTGGGGGACCCCTTCGTCGGAGACGAAGGGGACAGCTGAGCGTCGGCTCTCGCCGTGGCCGGTGCAGACAGCTCAGCGGCAACTCCTTCACCCGATCGGGTCTGCCGCCGATGCACGTCCTGTGAAGCCCGCCGCCGCTGCGCCGACGCCCCCGGACGCCCCTCCCGCGCTGCCCCGGCAGCGCCGGCGGATCGGCGAGGTCCTCGTCGAGCAGGGCGTCGTCTCGGCCGAGCAGCTCCAGCAGGCGCTCGCGCGCCAGCAGGACGTCGAGCCGGGCCAGCCGCGCAGGAAGCTGGGCGCCGTCGTCATCGCCGCCGGCTTCGCGACCGAGCGGCAGATCGCGGAGGCGCTCGCCGTGGCGCTCGGCCTGCCGCTGGTCGACCTGGGCCGCACCCTGGTCGTCCCCGACGCGGTCCGTCTGCTGCCGCGTGCGGTCGCCGAGCGCAGCGGCGTGCTGGTCATCGCCAAGGACGGCCAGCGGCTGACGGTCGCGACCGCCGACCCGACGAACGTCATGGCGCTCGACGACGTGAAGCTCTACACGCAGGCGCAGGAGCTCAAGGTCGTCGTCGCGACGGAGAGCCAGGTCCGCGACCACCTCGCCCGCGCCTGGTCGCTGTCGGAGGACTCCTCCGACATGCACACCATGTTCCAGGAGATCGGCGCCGAGGCCGAGGTCGAGGCCGAGGTCTCGGTCCAGTCGGTCGAGGCCGCACCGATCGTGCGGCTGGTCGACGTCGTGCTCGCCGACGCCGTCCGGGCCCGGGCCAGCGACGTCCACGTCGAGCCGCAGGTGGGCGACCTGCGCATCCGCTACCGCGTCGACGGCCTGCTGCGCGACGTCATGACCGTGCCCAAGAACGCCACGGCGGCCGCGGTCAGCCGGATCAAGATCGTGTCGGGGCTCGACATCGCCGAGCGCCGCCGCCCGCAGGACGGTCGCGCCAAGCTCGTCGTCGACGGCATGACGGTCGAGGCCCGCATCTCGACGCTGCCCACGCTGCACGGCGAGAAGGTCGTGATCCGGCTGCTGCCCCGCGCCGAGAACGTCCCGCTGCTCACCCACACCGGCCTCACCGCGCAGCAGCAGGAGGTCGTCGGCAGCGCGCTCGTGCAGTCGCAGGGCCTGGTGCTGATCACCGGCCCGACCGGCTCGGGCAAGACCAACACGCTCTACGCCGCGATCCAGCAGGTCAGCACGCCCGACCGCAACATCGTCACGCTCGAGGACCCGGTCGAGGTCCAGGTCGCCGGGATCACGCAGGTGCAGGTGCAGGCGAAGTCGGGCCTGACGTTCGCGGCCGGTCTGCGCAGCGTCCTGCGCCAGGACCCCGACATCGTGCTCGTCGGCGAGGTCCGCGACCAGGAGACCGCCGAGCTCGCCCTGCAGGCGTCCCTCACGGGTCACCTCGTGCTCACGACCCTGCACACCAACGACGCCGTCTCGGCCATCACCCGGCTGGTCGACATGGGGGTGGCGCCGTTCCTCGTGGCGTCGTCGCTGTCGCTCGTCGTCGCACAGCGGCTGGTGCGCAAGCCCTGCGCGTCGTGCGCCGCGCCCTACGTCCCGACGCCGCGGACCCTGTCGCTGCTCGGCCTGCGCGAGGCGGACCTGACGACGGCGACGCCCCTGCGCGGTCGCGGCTGCGCCGACTGCGGCGGCACCGGCTACCGCGGCCGGACCGGCATCTTCGAGGTCCTGCCGATCAGCGCCCACCTGCGCTCGGTCCTGCTCGCGACCCCCAGCGAGGCCGCCATCAGCGCCGCCGCCCGCAGCCAGGGCATGACCACCCTGCGGGCGTCCGCCGTCGCCGCGGCTCACCGGGGCGAGACGACGTACGAGGAGGTGCTGCGGGCGACCTCCGTCGATGCTGACGCCGGCCACCGCTGCCCGTCGTGCGCCCGCGCCCTGGCCGACGACATGGTCGTCTGCCCCTGGGACGGGACCGCCCTGCAGAAGGGGCTGTGCACCGGCTGCGAGCGCCCGCTCGTCGAGGAGTGGTCGGTCTGCCCCTGGTGCCGCACCCCGGTCGTCGGCGCCATGCCCCCGGTCCCCGCTGCGGCGCCGGCCTCCCTGCCCCGGCTGCTCGTCGTCGACGACGACCCGAGCGTCTGCGCGTTCGTGACGGCGGCCCTGCTGGGCACCGCCGACGTCGTGTCCGCCGGCGACGCCGAGCAGGGCCTGGCCCTGGTCGGGACCGAGCACTTCGACGGCGCGCTCGTCGACAACGGCCTGCCGGACCTCGCCGGTGTGGAGTTCGTCCGCCTCCTGCGGGCGGACCCGAGGACGCTGTCGCTGCCGATCGTGCTGTTCACCGGCAACGCCTCGCACGAGGTCGAGCGGCAGGCCCGGCTCGCCGGCGCCGACGACTTCCTCGTCAAGCCGGTCGAGCCGCTGCTGCTCGAGGAGCGGGTGCTGGCCCTGCTGGCCCGGCAGACCCGCTCGCTCCCGACCGCGGCGGTCTAGGACCTACAGCCGCAGCACCGCCGCCGTCACCGCCGCACCGAGCACGACGACGAGGAACGGCGCCCGCAGCAGCACCAGGACGCCGGCGACGGCGAGACCGGCCGCGCGCGCGTCCAGGGTCAGCGACCGGCCGTCAGCGAAGGCCTGCACGACGACGAGCGCCGACAGCAGCGCGACCGGCAGGAGGGCCGCGCCGACGCGCACCCGCTCGCGCTCGAGCAGCGCCGACGGCACCGCCCAGCCCGTGAGCTTGAGCAGGTAGCAGCCGAGCGCGCCCGCGAGGACGGCCGCCCAGGTCACGACGGCCCCTCGGGCTTCGGCGTCCGGACCAGCACGGGCACGACCGCGAGCGCGGCGAGCAGCACCGGGACGCCCGCCGGCAGCAGCGGGACCGCCGCCGCGGCGAGCAGCGCTCCCCCGACGGCGACCCGCACCGTCCGGGAGTCCCGCAGCTGCGGCGCGAGGAGGGCGAGGAAGGCCGCGCCGACAGCGGCGTCCAGCCCCAGCCGCCGGGGGTCGACGACGCCGGCGCCGAGGGCTCCCAGCAGGGTGGCGAGGTTCCAGAAGACGTAGACCGACAGGCCGGCCGCCCAGAAGCCCCGGGCGTGCTGCCCCTCAGGCGCGCCGGTAGCCATCGCGGTGGACTCGTCGATCGTCAGCTGCGCCGCGAGCAGCCGGCGCGGGCCGCGCAGCGGGACGAGGGCGGCCAGGCGGACGGCGTAAAGGGTGTTGCGGCTGCCGAGCATCAGCGCGCTCGCGACCGCGGCGAGCGCCGTGCCTCCCGCGCCCAGCACCCCGACGAGGGCGAACTGGGACGCCCCGGTGAACAGCAGCAGCGACAGCGCGCACGCCTGCGCCACGGTCAGGCCGGCGGCGGTGCAGGCGGCGCCGAACGACAGCCCGTAGGCGCCGACGGCGAGCCCGACGCCGAGGGCGTCGCGGTCGACCTGGCGGGACGCCCGGCGGTCGGTCCGGTCGGGGCCGCTCAGGTGGCCAGCCGCCCGAGCAGCTCCTCCAGCACGACGAGCTCGTCCGCGGAGAGCTTGCCCGTGACGTGCTCGGCGACCCCCCGCAGGTGGGTCGGCCAGGCCGCCCGGAGCCGCTCGAGGCCGGCGTCGGTGAGGACGGCGAGGGTGCCCCGGGCGTCGTCGGGACAGGCCTGGCGGGTGACGAGGCCGTCGCGCTCGAGCCGGTCGACGAGCCGCGTCAGACCGGAGCGGCTGAGCAGCACGCGCTCGGCGAGGTCGGTCATCCGCAGCGCGCGCTGGGGCGCCTCGGACAGCTGCACGAGGACGTCGTAGGACGCCAGCGGGAGCTCGTGCTCGGCCACCAGCTCGGCCTCGAGCCGGCGCGTGACGGTGGCGTGCGCGCGCAGGAAGCTGCGCCAGGCCGCGAGCTCACCACGGGTCAGCGGGACGGCCTGGGTCATGGGGTCGAGAGTACGCGGGACGGGGTCGATAGCCTCCCGTCGTGCGCTCACCCAAGGACTTCTTCCGCCCCCTGGCCGTCGGCGCTCCGGCGCCCCTCCGCGAGACGCCCTGGCGGCCGTCGCGGATGATCCACTTCTTCGACCCGTCGAACCCGAAGATGGTCGCGAAGGTCCCGGACCTCGCGAAGACGGTCGACGTGCTGCTCGGCAACCTCGAGGACGCCGTGCAGGCCTCGAACAAGGAGGCGGCCCGCGCCGGCCTCGTCGAGGTGGCGAAGACCGCCGACCTCGGGGACTGCCAGCTCTGGACCCGGGTCAACGACCTCGGCAGCCCGTGGGTCCTCGACGACCTCACCACCCTGGTGCTGGAGGCCGGCGAGAAGATCGACGTGATCATGGTCCCGAAGGTCGAGGGGCCCGAGGACATCCACTACGTCGACCGCCTGCTCGCCCAGCTCGAGGCCAAGGCCGGGACCAGCCGCCCCATCCAGGTCCACGCGATCCTCGAGACCGCCAGCGGGGTGAGCCGCGTCGAGGAGATCTGCCAGGCCTCGCCCCGCATGCAGGGCATCAGCCTCGGGCCGGCCGACCTGGCCGCCGACCGCCGCATGAAGACGACCCGCGTCGGCGGCGGCCACCCCGGCTACCTCGTGCGCCAGGACCCGTCCGCGGAGGACCCCGAGGGGCCCCGCGCGACCTACCAGCAGGACCTGTGGCACT
>JAOPWW010000217.1 GCA_025965495.1 Frankiales bacterium | reverse complement strand
GTCGGCTACGTGCTCCGCGCGCCGCGGGCGACCGCCGACCGCTGACCCCGGGACCTCAGACGCGGGCGAGGGCCTGCTCGACGGCCCGACCGGCCCGCTCGACCTCGCCTGCCGTCAGGTCCGCCCGCGCGGTGACCCGCAGGCAGGACCCGCCGGCCGGGACCGACGGGGGACGGAAGCAGCCGACCCGGACGCCGGCGTCGCGGCAGGCCCGCTGGGCGGCGACCGCGCGGCCGGGGTCGCCGACCGGGTCCTGCAGGCCCGCGCCGGGGGTCGGGGCGACCCCGAGACGGTCGGCCAGGCGACGCCCGACGTCGGCGAGCGCCGCGACCCGGTCGTCGTCCACGAGCGCCAGCGCGGCCAGGGCCGCGGCGACCGACGTCGGCGCCAGGCCGGTGTCGAAGACGAACGCGCGGGCGGTGTCGACGAGGTGGTCGCGCAGCAGGGCCGGACCGAGGACGGCGCCGCCCTGGCTGCCCAGGGACTTGCTCAGCGTGACCGTCCGCACGACGTCGGGCTCGCCGGCGAGGCCCAGGGCGGCGCACGCGCCGGCCCCGCCCGGTCCGAGGACGCCGAGCGCGTGCGCCTCGTCGACGAGCAGGACCGCCCCCGCACGGCGGGCCGCCGCGTGCAGCTCGGCCAGCGGAGCGAGCGTCCCGTCGACGGAGAACACGGCGTCCGTGACGACGACGGCGCGGCCGGGGTGCGCCGCGAGGGCGGCCTCGACGGCGGCGACGTCGCGGTGCGGCACGACCACCACGGGGGACCGGGACAGGCGGCAGCCGTCGACGAGCGAGGCGTGGTTGTCGGCGTCGGACACCAGCAGGACGTCGGGGCCGCCGAGCACGGTCAGGGCGCCGAGGTTGGCCAGGTAGCCCGAGGAGAACACCAGGGCGGACTCGGCGCCGGTGCGGGCGGCCAGCGCGCGGTCGAGCTCCAGGTGCAGCGGCGTCGTGCCGGTGACCAGCCGCGAGCCGGTGCTGCCGGTCCCGTACCGCCAGGCGGCGTCGACCGCGGCCGCGACGACGTCGGGGTGGCGCGACAGGCCGAGGTAGTCGTTGGAGGCGAGGTCGAGCAGCCCGTCGTCGCCCGGGTCGAGGGTCCGCACGAGCCCCCGCGCGACGACGCCGGCGCGCTCGGCGTCGAGCCACGCCCACGTCGCGACGACGTCGGACTCCGCGGCTGGCACCCCGCCAGACTGCCCGAGGGACGGCGGTAGGGCAGCATCGGGCGGGTGCAGTCGCTCCCCGAGACCGGTCCCGTGCGCTTCCGCGAGGTGCTGTCCCACTTCGCCAGCGGCGTCGTCGTCGTGACGGCGGTGGTCGACGGCACGCCGCTCGGGCTGACCTGCCAGTCGTTCACCTCGCTGTCGCTGGACCCGCCGCTGGTGCTGTTCTGCCCGGCGAAGACCTCGCGGTCGTGGCCGCTGGTCAGCCAGGCACCCCACCTGTGCATCAACGTCCTGAGCACCGAGCAGCAGGCGCTGTCCGACGCGTTCGCCCGCAGCGGGTCGGACAAGTTCGCCGGCGTCGACTGGTCGCCCACCCCGGCGGGGGCCCCCGCGCTCGCGGGCGCCCACGCGCACCTGGAGGCCAGCGTCCGCGACGTCTTCGAGGGCGGCGACCACTGGATCGTCACGTGCACGGTGTCCGCCCTGGACGCCGCCCCCGACCTCGCGCCGCTGCTGTACTACCGCAGCTCCTACCGCGCCCTCGGCGAGGGCGGTCCCGCCCGGGTCTGACGCCTGTGACAGCGTCCCCACCCGGGCGACGACGGGAGCGGACGTGACGGAGCGGGCAGCGGTCCACCAGCAGGTGCTGGGCGACCTGGCGGACGAGAGCGCGGACCTGCTCGGGCTGCTGGAGCGGCTCGAGCCCGGGTCGTGGACGACCCCGACGCCCGCCGAGGGTTGGTCGGTCCACGACCAGGTGACCCACCTCGCCCACTTCGACGACGCCGCCCGGCTCGCCCTGCAGGACCCGGACGCGTTCCGGGCCGAGCGCGACGCGCTGCTGGAGGTCGGGGCGGCGTTCCCCGACGTGCTGGCGGAGCGCTACCGGGGGATGTCCGCCGTCGCGGCGCTGGACTGGCTCCGGACCGCGCGCGCCGCCCTGCTGGAGGTCCTGGGGAGCACCGCCCCCGGCACGCGGATGCCCTGGTACGGCCCCGACATGGGCGTCACCTCCTGCGTCACCGCGCGCCTCATGGAGACCTGGGCGCACGGCCAGGACGTCGCGGACGCCGTCGGGGTCGAGCGCGTCCCCACCGACCGGCTGCGCAGCGTGGCCGACCTCGGGGTCCGCACCCGCGCGTTCGCCTTCGCGCTGCACGGCCGGCCCGTCCCGGAGGAGCCGGTGCACGTCGCGCTGACCGGACCGGGCGGGGACGTGTGGACCTGGGGTCCCGAGGAAGCCCCGGACCGGGTCACCGGCCCGGCCCTCGACTTCTGCCTGCTGGTCGTGCAGCGCCGGCACCTGCGCGAGCTCGACCTCGTCGTCGTGGGACCGGTCGCGACGGCGTGGACCGAGGTCGCCCAGGCCTACGCGGGCGCGCCCGGCCGGGGTCGTGCGTGAGCCGCCGTCCGGTCCGGATCGGCAACTGCTCGGGCTTCTACGGCGACCGCCTGCGCGCGATGCAGGAGATGGTCGACGGCGGTCCGGTCGACGTCGTCACGGGCGACTACCTGGCCGAGCTGACGATGCTCATCCTCTGGAAGAGCCGCCGAAAGGACCCGACCGCCGGGTACGCGAAGACCTTCCTGCTGCAGCTCGAGGGCGTGCTCGGCACCGTCCTCGACCGGGGCATCAAGGTCGTGACCAACGCCGGCGGCCTGGAGCCCGCGCTCCTCGCCGAGCAGGTCGTGCTGCTCGCCGAGCGGCTGGGGCTGCACCCGCAGGTGGCCCACGTGGAGGGCGACGACCTGCAGCCGCGCCTGCCCGAGCTGCTCGTCGCGGGGC
>JAOPWW010000209.1 GCA_025965495.1 Frankiales bacterium | reverse complement strand
GCAGGCCGCGCGGCTGCGGGACGCGCCACGCCGCTGGTCCCGGGCGCGCGGGACGCCTGGGTGTCGGTCGCCGACGCGGCCCGCCGCACCGGCACGTCCGTGTCGGCCGTCCGCGGCTGGGCCCGTGACGGCGTCGTGCGCAGCCGCGCCGGTCAGGGCCCCCGGGGGGAGCGCACCGAGGTGGCGGTGGACGACGTCGAGCGGGCCGCGGCAGAGCGTCCGGTCCGCACGCCCGCAGCTCCGGTCGCCGCGCCGTCCTCGGTCGCCCGCGCCTCCAGGCCCCGAGCGCGCGACGCGTCCCGGCCCGGACCGGTGCAGCAGGACGCGCCCGGTCAGCAGCTCGTGCCGCTGTCGACGGTCGAGGCGATGGAGCGGCTGTCGGGGGAGCTGTACCTGGCCGGCCAGCGGGCCGCCCGCGCGGAGGCGGTGGCGGAGCTCCGCGACCGGCGACTCGCCGACCTGCAGCAGGAGGTCGACGACCTCCAGCGCGAGGCGACCGCCCTGTGGGAGCAGAACCAGGAGCTGGTGCGCCGGGTGGCGGTGGCCGAGGCGCAGGTCAGCGCGCAGCCGACGACCGGCCCGCGCTGGCGCCTGCGCCGCTAGGACCCAGCCCGACGAGGACCCGGCACGGCGAGGACCCGGCACGGCGAGGACGCGTACGGCGAAGGGCCCCCCGGTGGTCCGGGGGGCCCTTCGTGTCGCCGGGACTAGGAGCCGTAGATCCGGTCCGGGAAGTCCTCGCTCTGCTGGGGGAGCTGGGGCTGGATCGTGTCGTCGAGGAAGGCGCCGAGGTTGGCATCGTCGGCGGCGGCGCGCAGCTCGTCGAGGTGCGCGAGGCGGGCGGCGACGTCGGCGCGCAGGCCGTTCAGGGTCACGACGTGGTCGTCGATGACCTCGGACAGCCGGGTCACCTCGGCGACCTCGTCCTCGATGCCGGTGACGAGCTCACGCAGCGCGGAGGCCAGGGAGCCGGCGGGCGAGCTGCTCTCCTCGGCCGCACTGGCCCCCTTGCGGCGGCTGGACTTGCGCGGGGCGGGCTGCTCGGACTCGGGCTGGTCGTCGGCCACGGGGTTCTCCTCCTGGACAAGGTCGGGGTTCATCAGAGGTGATCCTGCCAGGCCCGGGCCACGGGCGACGAGGCGGCGTCGTGGGCTCAGCCCGCGAGGGTCGCCTCGCGCTGCAGCTCCTCGAGCAGCCCGAGCGCGTCCAGCAGCTCGCGGGCGACCTCGACGTCGCCGGCGTAGGCGCAGACCGACAGCGCGGCGCGCCGCCGGCCCGCGGGCGTGATGCCTGTGGCGGGGTCCGGCACGAGGTCGAGGTCGAGCACGGCGGCGACGGGTTCGGGCTGGGTCACGACATGCTCCAGGGCAGAGAGGACGGGCGCCGGTGCAACGTCGGGGAGGCCCTCCTGCATACCCGGACGGCCCTGACCTGACATAGTGTCGATTATCGGCGTTCCAGAGCAGCGCGTCGAGAGGCCTATCAACGAGGGTTTGTGGCAGGCTCGTCCTCCCGCCCCGACCCTGCCGGAGGACCCCCGGATGACCCGCATCGCCGTCTGCGGCGGCGTGTACTCGAACCCGTACGCGCTCCGAGCGTTCGTCGAGGACGCACGGACACGGGGCGCCGAGCGGCTGTACTGCCTGGGTGACCTCGGTGGCTACGGCGGCGAGCCCGACGCCGTGTGGCCGCTGCTGACCGACAACGACATCACCGTCGTGGCCGGCAACTACGACGTCGCGATCGGCCGCGGCGACACCGACTGCGGCTGCGGCTACACCGACCCGCGCGACAACGAGTTCGCGCAGCTCATGTACGACTTCACGCTGCAGAACACGAGCCGCGCCTATGCCCAGTGGATGACGACCCTGCCGACCGAGCGCCGCTTCGACCTCGACGGCGTCGACGTCCACCTGGTGCACGGCAGCACGCTGGCGCTCAACGACTTCTGGTGGGAGTCGCTGCCGCAGGAGCAGCACGAGCTGCGCGTGCAGGAGTCCGGCGCCGATCTGATCATGTGCACGCACTCGGGGCTCCCCTGGACCAGGCAGGTCGGGGACACCCTCGTCGTCAACGTCGGCGTCCTGGGCCGTCCGGCCAACGACGGCGGCCGCAACGTCTGGTACGCCCTGGTCGACCTCGAGGACGGCCGCGCGACCGCCGAGCTCGTCCCGCTCGAGTACGACTGGCAGGCGCAGGCCGCGTCGATGCGCGCGGCCGGGCTGCCCGAGGCCTTCGTCGAGACCAACGAGAACGGCTACTGGACCACCTGCCTGGAGGTCGTCCCGCCCTACGAGCGCAGCAAGGGCCGCTACCAGCTCTACCGGTCGGCCCTGCCCGACACCTTCGAGCAGGAGCAGGTCTCCTGGGCCGACGCACCCGACGTCGTCGACGACGGCCTGCCGGTGGTGCCGCTGTTCGGCAGCGCGCTGTTCCCGCCGCGGCTGTGGCTCTACACGAACTTCCACTGCAACCTCGCCTGCAGCTACTGCAGCGTCGCGAGCAGCCCGCAGGCCCGGCGCCGGTCGGTGTCGCTCGAGCGCGTGCAGAGACTCGTCGACGAGGCCGTGACCGAGGGCTTCACCGAGGTCTACCTGACCGGCGGCGAGCCGTTCCTCGAGCCCGACATCGTCGACATGGTCCTGTACGCGACGGAGCAGCTCGACGTCGTCCTGCTGACCAACGGCATGCTCTACCAGGGCCACCGGCTCGAGCGGCTGAGACGCCTCGCCGGCCGCGAGCGGCTCGTCCTGCAGACCAGCATCGACGCCGCCAGCGCCGAGGGCCACGACCGCAACCGCGGCAGGGGCTCCTGGCAGAAGGCGATGGACGGGCTGCGCCTGGCCAAGGGCCTCGGCCTGCCGGTGCGCGTCGGGATGACCTACACCGACGCCAACGAGCACGAGGTGCCCCTGCTGCGCGAGCTGCTCGCCGGCATGGGCATCACGGGCAAGGACTTCGCGGTCCGTCCGCTCGTCGCGCGGGGCTTCAGCACCGAGGGCGCCCACGTCGACGAGACCAACACCGTGCCCGAGCTGGCGGTCACCGCCGACGGCGTCCACTGGCACCCCGCCGGCGCCGACGTCGGCACCAGCCCCGACATGCTCCTGGCCCCGCACCCGTCCCCCGAGGACTGGGTGCCCCTGGCCGAGGCCAAGCGGCTCGCCGTCGAGCGCTTCCTCGTCCTGCGTCGCGACGACGGCAGCCTGCCGCTCGTCTACAACTGCGCCGTCTGAGCGCGACCCTCCCCCCAGAAGGACAGCCGTGACCCGTCGTCTCCCCCGCCGCTCCCTGCTCGCGCTCGCGCTCGGAGCCGCACTCGCCCTGACCGCCTGCGGCGGCGGGTCCGACAGCACGAGCGCCTCGAAGGCCGCCTCGAAGACCCCCGAGACGCTGCACTTCGCGGTCGCGCCCTTCCTGCCCAGCCCGACCGACACCAAGGCGGCCTACGAGCCGTTCTTCAAGGCGATCGCCGACAAGGTCGGGGCGAAGTACGACCTCCAGGTCAGCGGCGACTTCGCGGGCATCGGCGTCTCGCTGGCGAGCGGGAAGACCGACCTGGCCTGGCTCGGGCCGTTCGGCTACGTGCTCGCCGCCGCCAAGGGTGGGGCCCAGGCCATCGCGACCGTCGAGTACGACGGCAAGCCCGTCTACCACTCGATCGTCGTGGCCCCTCCGGACACCAAGGTGAAGGACTACCCGAAGGACGCCAAGGGCCTGCGGATGAGCTTCGCCGAGACGGCGTCGACCTCGGGCTGGCTCATCCCGACCTACCTGCTCAAGCAGGAGGGCATCGACCCCAAGACCTACTTCGACTACTCCGAGGGCGCGGCCCACCCGGCGCAGGAGACGGCCGTCGCGAACCGCAAGGTCGACCTCGCCACCGACTACGACCGCAACCGGACAGCGATGATCGAGGCCGGGGCGATCAAGGCCGGGCAGAGCAAGATCGTGTACACCTCCCCGGACCTGCCCAACGACGCCATCGCTGTCCGCAAGGGCCTCGACCCGGCGACCGTGCAGAAGCTCAAGGAGGCCGTGCTGGCCACGACGTCGCCCGGCACCGCGGACGGTGTGCTGCCCAAGCACTACACCGGCTTCGTCGCCACCACCCCCGACACCTACAAGCTGATCATCGACGCCGCGAAGGACCTCGGGAAGATCGGGTGACCGAGCTGCAGGCACGGACGGCGGTCGCTGCCCCGCGGCTGCCCGTCCGGCCTGCCCGCCCGCTCCCCCAGCGGGTGGCCCGGGGCGCCCTCGGGCTCGGCGGCCTGGTCGCGTTCGGCGGCTGCGTCCACCTGGCGCACGTCGACCCCGTCGAGCTCTGGCACGGGCTGCCGACCCTCGGCTCCTGGGCGGCACAGGCGTTCCCGCCCTCCACCGAGGGCCTCGGGCTACTGCTGCAGCGGGCCGCCGAGACGGTCGCCATCGCCGTCGTCGGGACGGTGGCGGCGGTCGTGCTCGCGCTGCCGCTGTGCGTGCTGGCGGCCCGCAGCACCAGCCCGTCCGCACTGGTCCGGCTGCCGGTCCGGCTGTTCCTCAGCGGCCTGCGCGGCGTCGACGCGTTCGTGTTCGCGCTGCTGTTCGTCGCCGCCGTGGGGCTCGGCCCGTTCGCCGGCGTGCTCGGGATCGCCCTGCACACCTGGGGCTCGATGGGCAAGCTGTTCGCGGAGCAGATCGAGACCCTGCCCCGCGGCCCGCTCGAGGCCGCCGAGATGACAGGTGCTCGCCGCTGGCGCACGAGCGTGTCGACCCTGCTGCCGGACCTGCTGCCCGGGATCACCGGCATCGGGCTCTACCTGCTCGAGTTCAACATCCGCGCCTCGACGGTCCTCGGCGTCGTCGGGGCGGGCGGCATCGGGCAGGAGCTCAAGAACGCCGTCGACCTGCTCGCCTTCCCGCGCCTGCTCACGGTCCTCGTGGTGGTCCTGGTCATGGTCACGGTCGTCGACCAGCTGTCCGCCGCCCTCCGCAAGACGCTCGCGTGAGCACGGTCCCTCGGTGAGCGCCGCGCTGGCGGTCGAGGGCCTGTGCCACGCCTACGACGGCGTGCCCGTGCTGCGCGACGTCTCCTTCACGGTCGCCCCTGGCGAGGTCGTGGCCGTCGTCGGACCCAGCGGCGCCGGCAAGACCACGCTGTTCCGCTGCCTGACGCGCCTGACCCGCGCCGACGCCGGCGCCGTCCGGCTGTTCGACGTCGACCTGCAGCACGTCGAGGGGACCGCCCTGCGGCAGGCTCGGCGCGACCTCGGTCTGGTCTTCCAGGGCTTCAACCTGGTCCGGCGACTCACCGCGACGCAGAACGTCCTCGTCGGTCGGCTCGCGGAGACGCCCGCCTGGCGGGTCCTGCTGCGCCGGCCGAGCGCAGCCGACGACGCCCTCGCCGCCGCCTGCCTGCAGCGGGTCGGGCTGCTCCCGTTCGCCCACACCCGGGCCGACCGGCTCTCGGGCGGCCAGCAGCAGCGCGTCGCGATCGCCCGCGCCCTCGCCAGCCGCGCCCGCGTCGTGATCGCCGACGAGCCGGTCGCCAGCCTGGACCCGTCGTCGGCGGCCGACGTCCTGACCGCCCTGCGCAGCCTCGCGACCGACGACGGCCGGGCCGTGGTGTGCAGCCTGCACCAGGTCGACCTCGTCGCCGGGTTCGCCGACCGCGTCGTCGGCCTGCGCGAGGGTCGGGTGGTGCTGGACGTACCGGTCGAGCGCTTCGACCCGGCGCGCGCCCGCGCCCTCTACGCCCGCAGCCTCGACGAGCTCGACCACCACCCCGAGCCGCTCGCCCCCGAAAGGACCCCAGGACGACCCTGAGCTCCGACCGGCCTGCCCGTCGTCGCGGCGAGCGGCAACTGCTAGGCGGGCACCAGCTCGGCCGCGAGGGCGTCCAGCACCTCCTGCACCTGCTCCCACCCGATCCGCAGCAGGAACGTGTTGTTGCGGCCGTAGCTCTTGCTGCCCAGCACGAAGAAGCGCGGCTCGGGGTTGCGCAGCGCGTCGACCCCGGCCGAGACCTGCGCCAGGCAGTCGCCTCCCTCGCTGCCGAGCAGCGTCGCCGCCAGGGCCATCGGCCCCTCGGTGGCGTAGCACTGGTGGACCTGCAGCTGCCGGAACAGCGACGCGTCCCCCACGGCGCCGGTCATGCTCACGACGACGTCGACGACGACCTCCCGGCCGCCGGTCAGCGTCACGGCGACGCGCTCGCCCTCGCGGCGGAAGGCCTCCACGCTGACGCCGGTGACCAGCTCGACGCCGGGCGCCTGACCGGCCGCCAGGGCGCGGCTGCTGGCGACCAGGGCGACCCGGTCCGGGAGCGGGTCGCCCTCGACGGCGCCCCAGGTGGGGGCGTCACGCCGGACGGCCCAGACGACCCGGGCGCCGACGGCGGCGAGGTCGCGGGCCACGGTCTGCGCGCTGTTGCCCGCGCCGACCAGCAGCACCTGGCGGTCCGCCCAGGAGGCGTCCACCTGCGGGATGCCCCGCACGACCATGTCGGCCAGCCCCCGCTCCCCGAGCGCCGGGATGCCGCCGGCACCGGTCGGGTTGGGGTTGCCGTAGGTGCCGGTGCAGTCCAGGACGACGTCGGCGGTCTCGAACCGCTCCTGCCCGTCGGGGCCGGTGACCAGCAGCCGGAACGGCCGACGTCCACGCTCCTCGCTCCCGATCTCCTCGCTCTTGAGCAGCCCCTCGCGGGCGACCAGCTCCACCCGCGTGGACAGCCGCACGTCGTCGAGGCCGCCGGCGAGCCGATCCAGGTGGTCGGCCAGCTCGGCGCCGGTCGGGCAGGCGTCGGGACGAGGCAGCGCCGCGACCCGGGACGGCGGCACGCTCATGGACCACGGCGTGAACAGCCGGACGTGGCCCCAGTCGCGGACGTGCTGCGCGACCCGCGGACCCTGCTCGTAGAGCGTCGCGTCCCAGCCGCGGTGCTGGACGGCCAGGGCCGCCTCGACGCCGGTCGGACCCGCACCGAGGACTGCCACCCGCACCATGCGGCCCACCCTAGGGTGGCGCGCGTGGACCGGCAGGAGTGGCTGACCCTGCTCGGCCTCGACGACGACGACGTGCCGCAGCTGCTCGTCACCGAGGGCACCTGGTGGCGCGATCGCGCGAAGGACGCCCGGCTGCAGCACCTCACCGAGGTGCGCGAGCTCGGGATGCCGGACCTGTGGTGGGGCCGGCGCGCCGACGGCGTCCCGGTCGCGTGGTGCCCGGCGTACGGGGCGGCCCGGGCTGTCGAGCCCGTGCACGTCCTGGCCGTCTGCGGCACCCCGGTCGTGGTCCAGGTCGGCAGCTGCGGCGGCCTGCAGCCCGGTCTGCGCACCGGGGACGTCCTCCTCCCCACCCGCGCCACCATCGGCGAGGGCGCCTCCCGCTACTACGGCGGGACGGACGCCGCCGACGCCGACCCGGACCTGGTCGCGCGGGCGGCCGAGGCCCTGCGCGCGCGCGGCCTGCCGGTCCACACCGGGCCGAGCATCAGCACCGACGCCCTGCTCGCGCAGCCCGACGACCTCGTGGCGTCCTGGGCCGCGGCCGGGCACCTCGGCGTCGACATGGAGACCTC
>JAOPWW010000206.1 GCA_025965495.1 Frankiales bacterium | reverse complement strand
CCCATGGTGGTGGCCAGCTGCGGCTCGGCCCGCAGCAGCTCCTCGGTGTCGACGAGCGCGAACAGCTGCGCCGGCTGGTCCCAGCCGGCCTCGGCGACGTGGCGCTCCACCTCGGACAGCACGGCCTGCAGGGCCGGCGACGGAGCGGGCGGGGTCGGGGTCGACATGCCCCCATCCTCCCGCATCCGCGGAACCGGACGCCCTGTGGTGGAGTTGACCTCCTGACCGACCCCCTCGTACGCCGATCCGAGAGTGAGACGCGTGGCCGTCCGCACCCCGGGGGTGGGCCTTCCCGGCCGCCCCCGCCTGCTCGCCCCCACCTTCGCCGTCGTCGCCGTCCTGCTGCTGCTCGGCGGGATCGGCGTCTCGCTCTACACCGACCTGCTGTGGTTCCAGGACGTCGGCTTCTCCGAGGTCTTCTCCACCGTCCTGCGGACCCGGCTGCTGCTGTTCGTCGGCTTCGGGCTGCTCATGGCGATCACCGTCGGCGCGAACGTGACGGTCGCCTACCGCGTGCGGCCGCCGTTCCGGCCGATGTCGCTCGAGCAGCAGAACCTCGAGCGCTACCGGGTCGCCGTCGAGCCGTTCCTCGTCCCGGTGCTCCTGCTCGGGAGCTCCCTGTTCGGGCTGTTCGCCGGGCTGTCGGCCGCCAGCCGCTGGCAGACCTACCTGCTGTGGCGCAACCGGACCTCGTTCGGGCAGGTCGACCCGCAGTTCCACCGCGACGTCAGCTACTACGCGATGACCTACCCCTTCCAGCGCTTCGTGCTGGGGTTCCTGCTCACCGCCGTCGTCCTGTCGCTGCTCGCGGCCGCCGCGACCCACTACCTGTTCGGCGGGGTCCGGCTGCAGACCGCGGGCGACAAGGTCAGCCCCGGCGCGCGTGCCCACCTGTCGGTGCTGGTCGGGCTGGTCCTGCTGCTCAAGGCGGTGGCCTACTACCTGGACCGGTTCGGGCTGGTCTTCTCGACGCGGGGCCGCGTGCAGGGCGCGTCCTTCACCGACATCAACGCGGTGCTGCCCGCCAAGAACGTGCTCATCGGCGTCGCGGTCATCTGCGCGCTGCTGGCGTTCGCGAACATCGTCGTGCGCAACATCCTGCTGCCCGGCGGCGCCGTCGCGCTGCTCGTGGTGACCGCCGTGGTCTTCGGCGGCATCTACCCGGCGTACACCCAGCAGTTCCGGGTGAAGCCGAACGAGATCGAGCGCGAGGCCAAGTTCATCGGACGCAACATCGACGCGACCCGCAAGGCCTACTCGATCGACGACGTCGTCACGACGCCTTACAGCGCCACCGGCACGGCCAACGCCGGGCTGCGCACGGAGTCCGGGACCGTCGAGAACGCCCGCCTGCTCGACCCCAACGTCGTCTCCCCGACCTTCGTGGCGCTGCAGCGCCAGCGCGGCTACTTCACCTTCAGCCCCGACCTCGACGTCGACCGCTACGACTTCGGCGACGGCTCGGGCCTGCGCGACTACGTCGTCGGCGCGCGAGAGCTCAACCTCGCGGGCCTCGCCGGCGACCAGAAGAACTGGATCAACGAGCACCTCATCTACACCCACGGCAACGGGATCGTGGCGGCGCCCGCCAACGACGTCAGCAAGGGCGAGCCGCAGTTCGTCGTCAAGGACCTGCCGGTCACTGGCCCGGCCGGCTTCCGGCTGACCGAGCCGCGCATCTACTTCGGCGAGGGCACGACCGACTACTCGGTCGTCGCGACCAAGCAGGAGGAGACCGACGGCCCGGTCGGCGGCTCCGACGCCCCGACCTACAACTACACCGGGACCGGCGGCGTCGAGCTGTCCAACCCGCTGCGCAAGGTCGCCTACGCGCTCAAGTTTCGCGAGAAGAACCTGCTGCTGTCCAACCAGGTCGACGACAGCAGCAAGCTGCAGTACATCCGCGAGCCGCGCGAGCGCGTGCAGAAGGTCGCGCCGTTCCTCGAGCTCGACGACGACCCGTACCCCGCCGTCGTCGGCGGCAAGATCCTGTGGATCGTCGACGGCTACACGACCTCCGCCGGCTACCCGTACGCCGAGCGGACGACCCTCGGCCAGGCGGTGCGCGACAGCCAGACCCGGGGGCCGCAGCTGCCGGCCGAGGAGGTCAACTACATCCGCAACTCGGTGAAGGCCACCGTCGACGCCTTCTCGGGCAAGGTCACGCTCTACACGTTCGACGACCAGGACCCGGTGCTCAAGACCTGGGACAAGGCCTTCGGCGGCCTGCTGCAGCCCAAGAGCGCCATCCCGAAGGAGCTCGCCCAGCACTTCCGCTACCCCGAGGACCTGTTCAAGGTCCAGCGCCAGCTGCTGAGCAAGTACCACATCGAGAACCCGCGGGAGTTCTTCCAGGGCGACGACTACTGGCAGATCCCCGGCGACCCCGGCGACACCACCGAGACCCCCGCCACCCCGGCGGCCGGCACCACCGGCGTCACCGGCCCGGGTCTGCTCAACGCCGAGGGCCAGGCCGCGGACCAGCCGCCGTACTACGTCGTCCAGCAGTTCCCCGGCACGGGGACGCCGTCGTTCAACCTGACGACGACGTTCGTCTCCCGCAACGGCCCGAACCTCACGGCGGTCGCCTCCGTGTCCGGTGACCCCGGCGCGGACTACGGGAAGATCCGGCTGCTCGAGCTGCCCCGCAACCGCAACGTCGCCGGCCCGCGGCAGGTCGCCGCGCTGTTCAACTCCGCCGGGGAGGTCCGCGGGGACCTGCTGCCGCTCGCGCAGCGGGGGAGCACCGTCATCCCCGGCAACCTGCTCACGCTGCCCGTGGGCAACAACCTGCTCTACGTGCTGCCGATCTACGTCAAGGCGGCCGGCAACGACAGCTTCCCGACGCTGCAGCTGGTGCTCGGGGCGTTCGGCCAGGACCGGGTGGCCTCGGCGCCGACGTTCGCCGAGACCCTCGACGAGCTGTTCGGCCGCACCAGGACGACGCCGCGCGCCACCCCGTCGCCCGGCGCGAGCGCGTCGCCGACCGCTCCCGGTGACGGCCTCCAGCCGCTCGCCGACGCGGTCACGCGCGCCTTCGAGGAGAGCCAGGCGGCGCTCGCCCGCAACGACTTCGCCGCCTACGGCGCCGCCCAGGGCCGGCTCCAGCAGGCCCTCCAGGCGCTCGCCGACGCCTCGGGGACACCCGCGGCGACGTCCCCGTCGGCCGCTCCGAGCCCGGCGGCCTCCGGGCGCTGACGGTCCCCGCCCCGCGTCCTGTAGGCTGGTCCTACCGACGCGGGGTGGAGCAGCTCGGTAGCTCGCTGGGCTCATAACCCAGAGGTCGCAGGTTCAAATCCTGCCCCCGCTACAACTGCACAGCAGGTCGCAGGTTCACATCCTGCCCCCGCTACAACTGCACAGCAGGTCGCAGGTTCACATCCTGCCCCCGCTACGACTGCACGAAGGCCGGTCCCTCTGAGGGGCCGGCCTTCGTCGTGTCCGGCACAGGCGCGCCGCT
Organism: Frankiales bacterium; assembly: GCA_025965495.1. GTDB lineage: Bacteria > Actinomycetota > Actinomycetes > Mycobacteriales > SCTD01 > RYN-122. The sequence continues at coordinate 965 of JAOPWW010000206.1, read as the reverse complement.
CGTGCTGTCGGTGTGGTGACAACGGGCTTACTCCTGTTCACCTCGGGTAGTGACCAGGCAGCCGCCGGACGTCATGACGGACCTCCGGCGAAGGCTGACCATGTGTGAGACCACCGTGCGCGCAGAGCTCCTGCTCCCCACGTCGACGACCTCTCCCCGCGCGGCCCGCGCCTTCGCCCGTGAGAGCGAGTGCGCGGAGCACGCCACCTGCCTGCTCGACGAGGCGCTGCTGCTGGTGAGCGAGCTGGTCACGAACGCGGTCCGGCACGGCGCGCCCCCGATCCTCGTCGCGATGGAGTGCGACGGCTCGGGCCTGCGGATCCACGTCCGCGACGGAGACGTGGCGCTGCCGCAGCAGCGGCAGGCCCTCGCAGACGACGAGGGCGGCCGCGGGCTGGCCCTGCTGGAGGCGCTGAGCGACGCCTGGGGCGTGGAGCCGGTGGCCGACGAGCACGGCGTCGGGAAGGCGGTCTGGTTCGAGCTGCGCATGCCCGACCAGGGCCCGCGTGCCCGGGCGTTCGCGGGACCCGTCTAGCGACCGGCACGGACGCGGCGGGGTCGCCCCCGCGGGGGCCAACTAGGGTCCGCCCATGCGGTTGGCAGAGCGACTCGCGGGGCGGCACGTGCTGCTCACCGGCGCCACGGGCTTCGTCGGCGAAGCGCTGCTCGAGCGCGTCCTCGCCGACCTGCCGGACACCCGGGTCACCGTCGTCGTGCGGGGCCGGTCCGGGGAGCCGGCGGGCGAGCGGGTGCTCGCGCTCCTGGCCAAGCCGGCGTTCGCGGCCCTGCGCGAGCGGGACGGCGCCGACGCCGTCACGGCGCTGGTCGGCGCCCGGCTGCAGGTCGTCGACGCCGACCTCGGCGCCCCGCTCCCGCCGCTGCCCGGAGACGTCGACGTCCTGGTGCACTGCGCCGGCGAGGTCAGCTTCGACCCGCCGATCGACGAGGGCTTCCGCACCAACGTC
>JAOPWW010000201.1 GCA_025965495.1 Frankiales bacterium | reverse complement strand
CGACCAGGACCCGGTCGGGCAGGGCCACGACCGCGTTCACCGGCGGCGGGGAGTCCAGCCGGCCCAGGACGGAGTCGGAGTCCGCCGTCAGCATGCGCACGGTGCCGTCGTCGTCGACGGTCACGGTGCCGTCGGACAGCGGAGCGGCCACCGTCGCCTCACCGGCGGTCCGGCCCCAGGGAGCCGCGGAAGGATCCAGGACGTCGAGGCGGCCGCTGGAGTGGACGACGACGGTCCGGGCGTGATCGGCCGAGTCGGCGACGGCCACGATGGAGCCGGCGTCCTGGTCGTCCACCACACCCACGGGGTACGGCGCTCCGTCCGGGAGCGCGCGCGGGCGGGTGCTCAGCTGGGGAACGGCCCACGCCGCTCCCCCGGACGAACAGGCCAGGCCCTGGGTCGCGCCGATAGCGTCGCGGGTGCCCAGGGGCCGGCCGGTGTCGTCGAACCCGGCGTACCAGTTGGCGAACAGTGCGGTGCCGTTCGTCTGGGCCGCGACGTGGACCGTGGACCCGCAGACGACGACCTGGTCGGGGCCGTGCTCGTCGGGGTCGACCGACCAGGCCCGTGAGCTCTCCGTCGGCAGGCTCTCGAGCGGCACCGCGGACCGCGGGTCGAGCTGCTGCGTCAGGTCGGGAGGCCCCGGCGGCAACGAGTAGGTGCTCAGCACGTAGTCGGCCGAAAGCACGGCAAGCCCCTGCGGGAGGACGCCGAAGGCGGTGACGGTGGACGGCACGCGGAAGCGCTCCGCCGACGCGTCACCCGGGCATCCCGCCGAGTGCGCGACGTCGCCGTTCGAGGTCGCCCACCACAGCGAACCGTCGGCCGCGACCGAGAGGTCCGCGACCTCCGTGGCAGCGCCCATCCGGATGTTGCGCTGCGGCACGTCGACGCAGAGCAGGTTCCCGGACTGCGTGACTGCGTAGGCGCGGGCGCCGTCCGGCGCGACTGCCAGCCGGGCGACCGGCAGGCGGTTGGTGGATGGTGCCGGCAGCACGCGCGACGTGCCCGTCGTCAGGTCGGCCACCACGAAGCTGTCGACGGTGGCGAGGACCGCGGTGTCGCCGTCCTCGGACACCGCGGCCGACAGGTACGCACCCGGCCGGATGCCGGCGTACCGCAGGTACTGCGCGCGCGACCTCAGCTGGGCCTGCACGCTGCGCGCGGCTGACGTCGACTCCGACCGCACCGCCTGGTCGGCGAGCTCCAGTCCGGACGCGGTCGACGACGCGGACAACGCCTTCTGGGCCAGCTGGAGGGAAACCGCACGAGCGGCCGCCGCGGCGGCGTGGTTGCGGCTGTCGACCGTGGTCTGGCGGCCGACGACGGCCAGGAAGGCGAGGACCAGCAGCACCGTGACACCGGTCGCCAGGACGCTGCGGATCGTGCGCCGCCTGCGTCGTGCGGCGTCGAGCAGGTGACCGCAGAACTCGGCGAGGGCGGGGCCCACCGACAGACCCGTCGACGCGGGGTCCTGGGAGGTGACCAGCTCGGCGTCCCGGGTCTGGTCGGTGGGTTGCAGGAGCGTCGTCCACCACGAGCGGCGCCGCCCTCCTCCGTCCATGTCGGCGTGCAGTCGGGCGTGCGCCCGCGCCGCCTCGTCGCCAGGAGCGAGCTCTCGCACGACGAGCGCCGGGTCGTCGGCGGGTGCCGCGACGTGCACCGCCCCGAGGCGCTCGTCACCGGCGTGGCCCAGTACGGCCACCCGCTTGCCGACCGCGTGGGCGTGATCGAGTTCCTGGCCGCAGTACGTCGACCGCCACCATGCAGGCGAATCGAGCACGAGGAAGGTCGCCGCCTGGTCGATACCGGCCTCGATGACGTCCCGGTGCCGCTGGCCGGCGGGGATGCCGGCGAGCCGGTCACCGTCGGCGTCGGTCGCCTCGTCGAGCCAGACGGTCTGCCCCAGCTCGCGCAGCCGCCGCACCACCTCCTGTGCGCGCGGGCGCTCCTCGTGCGCGTAGGAGACGAAGAAGTCGTGCATCAGCGCTCCCCGATGGTCGTCGACGCGGCCAGCGACGCGGACTCGTCGTCCCCGAGCGGCCTCGGGAGCCGTGCGGTCAGCTCGGCGTCGACGTCGTCGTCGCTCTGCACCGTCCGGCGGACGACCGCGTCGTCAGCCCGGATCGCCCAGACGGTCGAGCCGGAGATCGCGACGTCACGGACCTCGGCACCGTCCCTGTCACCCGCCGAGAGGTCCATCGCGACCCGGCCGGTGTCCGCGTCCAGGACGACGGAGCGATGGAGCCCGATGACACCGACGAGCCGGCCGTCTGCCGACGGGCGGAGCGCGAAGGCCGCGAGCCCGTCGGGCACCGTCCCGATGCAACGGGTCTCGTCGCCGGATCGACCGAACAGCTCACCGGAGCCGGTGACGTAGAGGAGCATGCCGTCGGGGGCCAGCGCGGCGGCGGTGATGCTCTCGCCGGGATCGGTCAGGAAGACCGGTCGCGCACCCTCCCGCCACCAGGTGCCGGCCGTCGTCACGACGGAGGCGTGGTGGTCGCCGTCCACGAGAGTCGCCACCGGTTGCTGCCCCTGACCGCCGTACTCGGTGCGCTCGTACGCGCAGTCCGTCGCGCCCCAGGAGACGAGGGCGAACGGCGACGCCAGAGCGAGGCGCTGGCCGTCGTCGGAGGCCCCCATGAGCATGGCGCTCAGGGCGCGCCCGCCGCTGTCTGGGCACGACCAGCGCGCCGCCGACCCGCCGATGTCCCAGAGTCCGCTGTACCCGGACGCGTCGACGACGGCCAGCCGCCCCGCCGTGGGCAACGGCCGGGTCAGCACGGTGATGTCACCGAAGTCGGCCGTCTCCCCGACGGCGTCGAGCGTTCGCGCATCGAGCGAGCCCACGAAGCCGGGCACCTGGAAGGTGTAGGTCAGCCGGTCGGCGTCGGCATCCAGCGAGATCTTCGGCCGGAAGCTCTCGAACTCGCGTGCTGACATGCGCGGGAGGAGGTCCGGACCGGTTCCGGCCCGGGGATAGCGCACGAGCTGGTCGCTAAGGTCCCAGATCCTAAGGTAGCGATCGGCGCCGACGGTGGCCAGCCGACCGTCGGAGAGCTCTCCCAGGCCGGTCGCCGGGCCGCGATGAGCAGTGAACAGCCGGGTGGCGGCACGCTGGGTGGCCTCGACGAGCTGCACCTGACCCGAGCCCGAGCCCATCAGGTACCCGGCGGCGGCCGCGATCACGTGCTCGCCGAAACCGGCGGCATCGTCGACGCTCAGTCCCTCGTCGCCCCGGGTGACCAGGGTCGGGCTCCCACCGGACGTCATGACCATCGCCGTGGCGCCGTCGCCGGCGGTCGCGACGTCGACGGCGTCCGCGACGGCGACGGCGGGCAGTGCCTGCCCGGTGCGGAGGTCGACGGAGATCACCTGATCGCCGCCCACCAGGGTGGCGATGCGGCCGTCCGCGGACACCGAGTAGGCGTACGGCGTGTCCGCGGCGACGGCGACCTGGGTGGGGGTCCGCGCACCGCTGCCGACGTCCATCACCGCCAGGACGCCGTCCGAGCTGATCAGCACGTGGTCGGCGTCGACCCAGCCCAGGAAGATCTCGCCCGGGACGGTGTCGCGAGTCTCGCCGGAGGCCGCATCGACCAGCCGGAGGTCCGCTCCCTGGATCGCGACGGTCCCACCCCCCGGCGCCAGGGCCGCCGCCGTCAGGGTCTCGCCCCGGGCGGGCACGTCGACCCGCAGGCTCCCGTCCTTCCCCGAGCGGATCTCCGTCCGGCCGTCCATGTAACTCACGGCCACGAGGTCGGAGTCGGGGTCGGAGGTCATCGCGGCCGGGAGGCCCGGAAGTTCGACGGACCGGTGCGGCGGGACGGCGTTGAGTACCTGGCGCGCAGCGGTCTCGGCCTCGGGGGTGTCCGCCGCGGCGAGTGCCTGCTGGGCCAGGATCCACGGCAGGTCCGGGTCGATGCCGATCAGGTCGGTCGCCAGACCGGCCAGCCGGAGGCTCTCGGCGTGACCCTGGCGGTCGTGGAAGTCGTCGGTGGCGGCCGCGGCCTGCTGCTGCTGGGTCAGCGCGACGACCGACACCAGGGCGAGGACCAGGATCGCCGCCGTCGCGACGGCGACCAGGCGGCGGTTCCGCCGGCGCCGGTGCGCGGAGCTCGC
>JAOPWW010000199.1 GCA_025965495.1 Frankiales bacterium | reverse complement strand
ACGCGGGGGGTCGCCGTCGGGGGCAGGACCTGCAGGGCGTCGTAGGCCCGCTCGAAGGCCCGCTCCTGGCGGGTCGCGAGGGCCCACCACGGCTCGTCGTCGTGCGAGGCGTCGTGGATGATCTTGTCGTCGACGTCGGTGACGTTGCGGACCCAGGTGACCTGCAGGCCGCTCTCGCGCAGCCAGCGGTGCAGGACGTCGAGCGCGACGGCGCTGCGCAGGTGCCCGACGTGGGGCGCCGCCTGGACCGTGGGGCCGCACACGTAGACGCCGGCCTGGCCGTCGCGCAGGGGCGCGAAGGGACGCACGGAGCGCGTGGCGGTGTCGTACAGGCGCAGGGTCACCGCACCAGACTACGGAGCAGCGACCACGAGGGCCGTCGCCAGCGCGGCCCGGCCCTCGCCGCGACCGGTCAGACCGAGCCCGTCGGTGGTCGTGGCCGACAGCGACACGGCCGCACCGCCGAGCGCCGCCGACAGCGCCGCCTCCGCCTCCGCCAGGCGCGGACCGATCCGCGGCGTGTTGCCCACGACCTGCACCGCGACGTTCCCGACGACGAACCCGGCCGCCGTCACCCGGCGCAGCGTCTCGGCCAGCAGGGAAGCCCCGCTCGCGCCGCGCCACTCCGGCCGGCTGGTGCCGAAGTTGCTGCCGAGGTCGCCGAGGCCGGCGGCGGACAGCAGCGCGTCGCACGCGGCGTGCGCGGCGACGTCGCCGTCGGAGTGGCCCGAGCAGCCGTCCTCGCCCTCCCAGAGCAGGCCGGCGACCCAGCAGGCGCGGCCGGGCTCGAGCGGGTGGACGTCGGTCCCGACGCCGACGCGGGGGATCACGGGCGCGCTCGGAGTGTCCGGGCGGAGAGCACGGCCTCGGCCAGCAGCAGGTCCAGCGGGCGGGTCACCTTGAAGGCCTCCTCGTGGCCGGGGACGGTCATGACGGGCAGCCCGAGGGCCTCCACCATGCTCGCGTCGTCGGTGACGGCTGTCCGCACCTCGGCGTGGGCGCGCTCCAGGACCCCGCGCGCGAAGCCCTGCGGCGTCTGCACGGCCCGCAGCGACGCCCGGTCGACCGTCCGCACGACCCGGTCGCCCTCGACGAGCTTGACCGTGTCGGCGACCGGCAGCACCGGCACGACGGCGACCGCACCGCCCCGGAGCGCGGCGACGACGGCCTCCACCACCGACGGCGGCGTCAGGCAGCGGGCCGCGTCGTGCACCAGCACGAGACCGACGCCCGGGGGCAGCGCGGCCAGGGCGAGCGCCACGGACTCCTGCCGCTCCGCTCCCCCGGCGACGACGACGACGTCGAGCCCGGCCATCAGGTCCGCGACGGCGCCGACCTCGGAGGCCGGCGCGGCGACGACGACGGGACCGACGGACGGCGCGGCCCGCAGCCCCCGGACGGCGCGGACCAGCAGGGGCTCGCCGGCGAGCGCGCGGAGCGCCTTCGGAGCGCCCGGCCCGAGCCGCTCCCCGCGACCCGCGGCCGGCAGCAGGACCCCGACGGTGGCCGTCACGGGCGGCGGGGCGGCACCGAGGCCGGGGTGGGGGGGCCGGAGCGGGCGGGCGGGCGGGGCCGCACGGGGGCGTCCTCGGCGTCGACCGGCTTGCCGAACACCAGGCGGCCGTTCGCCGTCGTCAGCACGCTCGTGACCCTGACCGGGACCTCGCTGCCCACGCGGTCGCGACCGCGCTCGACGACGACCATGCTGCCGTCGTCGAGGTAGCCGACCGCCTGCCCGGCCTCCTTGCCCGCCTTGAGCAGCAGGACCGGGACCTCGTCGCCGGCGGCCACGGGCGGGCGCAGGGCGAGGGCGAGGGCGTGCAGGTTGAGGACCTGGACGCCGGCCAGCGACGCCGCCTTGGCCAGGTTGGTGTCGAGGGTGAGCAGCGCCGCCCCGCTGTCGAGGCAGATCCGGACCAGCTTCGCGTCGACCTCGTGGACGCCCGGGACGTCGAGGTCGAGCACCTGCAGGTCGACGCCGGGCTCGCGGCGCAGCGCCTCCAGCAGCTCCAGGCCGCGGCGGCCCTTGGCCCGGCGCAGGTCGTCGCCGGCGTCGGCGAAGCCCTGCAGCTCGCCGAGGACGGCGTTCGGGACCAGCACCTCGCCGTGCAGGAAGCCGGCCCGGACGATGTCCAGGACCCGGCCGTCGATCGCGACGCTGGTGTCGAGCACGCGCGGCAGCGCGACGGTCGCGACCCGCCGGGACGTCCCCGTGCCGACCAGCCCGAGGACGCCGTCGCGCTTGGTCACCCCGACCTGGAAGCCGAGGTAGCCGAGGACCACCACGACGAACCCGAACAGGGGGAACGCCAGGTAGGCCTGCCGCAGGAAGAAGACCGGCCACGCGACGCCCGCCCCGAGCAGGACCCCGCCGACGGTCCCGACCGCCCCGGCCAGCAGCTGCTCCGCCGAGGTGCTCCGGAGGCGGTCGCTGACGACGTCGGCGCCGGCCGCGGTGGTGCGGCCGAGGACCCCGCCGAGGACGTAGCCGAACCCGCTGCCCAGCACCAGGCCGAGGGCCGTCCCGTTGAGGGCGCCGAGGACGGGGCGGCTGTCGCCGACGCCGTCGCCGATCTGGAACCCCGCCCCGGCGAAGAACACGACGACGAGCAGCCGCAGGACCTCCAGCACGGAGGACGGCATCGCCGAGCGGCCGGTCCGGGTGGTGCCCCGGGACCGCGAGAGCCCCGCCTCGGGACCCCTGGCGGGGCCTGCGGCGGGGCTGCTCGGGAGGTCGATGGGAAGGCCTAGGAGGCGAGGACCTCGTCGAGGATCGCCTCGGCCTTGTCCTCGTTCGTGCCCTCGGCGAGCGCGAGCTCGGAGACGAGGATCTGGCGGGCCTTGGACAGCATGCGCTTCTCGCCGGCGGACAGGCCCCGCTCCTTGTCGCGACGCCACAGGTCGCGGACGACCTCGCCGACCTTGTTGATGTCGCCGCTGGCGAGCTTCTCGAGGTTGGCCTTGTAGCGGCGCGACCAGTTGGTCGGCTCCTCCACGGCCGGCGCGCGCAGCACCTCGAAGACCTTGTCGAGCCCCGCCTGGCCGACGACGTCGCGGACGCCGACGATCTCGGCGTTGTCGGCCGGGACCCGCACGGTCAGGTCGCCCTGGGCGACCTTGAGCACCAGGTAGATGCGCTCGACACCCTTGATCGTGCGGGTCTCGATGGCCTCGATGAGCGCTGCCCCGTGGTGCGGGTAGACGACCGTCTCGCCGACTGCGAACGTCACGCTGCGTCTCGCCTCACTGTCGTAGTGCTGGAGGGGACCCGGCGCGGCTCGCGAGAGCCAGCAGGCGGAGACCCCCTCCGTCCGGCCTCAAGGGTAACACGCTGTGAGCGAGGTCGCGCGACGATCTGCGCAGGTCAGAGGGGGTGCAGCCATGCAGTCAGCCCTTGACAGAGCCGACCGGCGCGTGCTGGAGCGCCCCGGAGAGGACGTGCGGCCCGTCGTCGGGGACCATGGGCGGGTGCTCACCGACCCGCCCGCGGACCCCGGCCCCGAGCCGGGCGACGGCCCCGGGCGCGCGGGCGGCCCCCTGCCGGACGTCGTGGTCCCCGACGACGCCTCCTCGCTGCAGCGCGACGTCGAGGCGCT
>JAOPWW010000123.1 GCA_025965495.1 Frankiales bacterium | reverse complement strand
TCGAGCGGCGCTTCCAGCAGGTGCTGGTCGGGGAGCCGAGCGTCGAGGACACCATCGCGATCCTGCGCGGGCTCAAGGGCCGCTACGAGAGCCACCACAAGGTCGACATCAGCGACAGCGCCCTCGTGGCCGCCGCGAGCCTGTCCGACCGCTACATCACCTCGCGCTTCCTGCCCGACAAGGCCATCGACCTCGTCGACGAGGCGGCGTCGAGGCTGCGGATGGAGATCGACAGCCGGCCGGTCGAGATCGACGAGCTGCAGCGCGCCGTCGACCGCGCCCGGATGGAGATGCTCGCGCTCGAGCGGGAGACCGACGCCGCCTCCAAGGAGCGGCTGGCGACGTTGCGGCGCGACACCGCCGACCGCGAGGAGCAGCTGCAGTCGCTGCTCGCCCGGTGGGAGCGCGAGAAGGGCGGCCTCAACCGGGTCGGCGAGCTCAAGCAGCAGCTCGACGCCCTGCGGACCGAGGCCGAGAACGCTCAGCGCAGCAACGACTTCGAGGCCGCGTCCCGGCTGCTCTACGCCGAGATCCCCGCGGTCGAGAAGGAGCTCGCCGTCGCCTCCGAGGTCACCGAGGAGGGCGGCGCCATGGTGAAGGAGCAGGTCGGCGCCGATGACGTCGCCGAGGTCGTCAGCGCCTGGACCGGTATCCCCGCCGGCCGGATGCTCGAGGGCGAGACCAGCAAGCTCCTGCGCATGGAGGAGTCCCTCGGGGAGCGCCTCATCGGCCAGCGGTCGGCCGTGCAGGCCGTGTCCGACGCCGTCCGCCGCGCCCGGGCCGGGATCTCCGACCCCGACCGCCCCACCGGCTCGTTCCTGTTCCTCGGGCCGACCGGCGTCGGCAAGACCGAGCTCGCCAAGGCGCTCGCGGCGTTCCTGTTCGACGACGAGCGCGCCATGACCCGCATCGACATGAGCGAGTACGGCGAGAAGCACTCGGTCGCCCGGCTCGTGGGCGCGCCCCCCGGCTACGTCGGCTACGAGAGCGGCGGACAGCTCACCGAGGCGGTCCGGCGTCGTCCGTACAACGTCGTGCTGCTCGACGAGGTCGAGAAGGCGCACCCCGACGTGTTCGACGTCCTGCTGCAGGTCCTCGACGACGGCCGCCTCACCGACGGCCAGGGCCGCACCGTCGACTTCCGCAACACGATCCTCGTGCTCACCTCGAACCTCGGGTCGCAGTACGTGTCCGACCCGCTGCTGGACCCCGAGCAGCGGCGCGACAAGGTGATGGAGGTCGTCCAGCGGACGTTCAAGCCGGAGTTCCTCAACCGGCTCGACGACGTCGTCGTGTTCGACGCCCTGTCCACGGAGGACCTCGCGCAGATCGTCGACCTGCAGCTCGCCCTGCTCGCCGCCCGGCTCCGGGAGCGGCGCCTGACGCTGGTCGTCTCGGCCGCCGCCCGCGACTGGCTGACCCTCACCGGCTACGACCCGGCGTACGGGGCGCGGCCGCTGCGGCGGCTGGTGCAGAAGGCGGTCGGCGACACCCTGGCCCGCTCGCTGCTGTCGGGCGAGGTCAAGGACGGCGACGAGGTCGTCGTCGACGTCCGGGACGACCGGTCGGGCCTGACGGTCGCGGCGTCGGCGGAGGTCTCGCTCACCAAGTAGGTCCAGGAACGCCGGAAGGCCCGGTCCCTCGAGGGGGACCGGGCCTTCCTGCTGTGCGGGAGAGCTACGGGGCAGCGACCTCGGGCACCGAGAAGGTGACCTTGCTGGAGGTGGCGGCACCGACGACGGACCAGGTGCCGGTGTACCCGGCGGCCAGGGACGCCGGGACCGTGACGACGGCCTCCGTGTCGGAGACGATCAGCGCGCTGGGGCTGGACGTCGAGCCGAGCTGGAAGGTCTGCCCGGTGAAGCCGGTGCCCTTGAGGACGACGACGTCGCCCGACTGGCCGGTCGTGGTGCTGGCGGAGGCCAGGACCGGGTCGAACCGGTACGCAGCGGTCAGCTTCTGGAGGGCGCCCGGGGTCGCGACCAGGATGTCCTTGCCCACGGAGGTCACGGGGTGCGCGGGCACCTTGATCGTGAGCTTGTCCAGGATGCCGGGCTGCACGCCGCCCGTGGTGAAGTCGGCGTCGCCGCGGTAGGTCGTGCGCTTGAGGATGGTCGCGGGGACCCCGTCGATGGTGACCTTGCTGGCCTTCTGGAGCTTGGCCGACGCGGGGGCCGCCAGGTACAGGGTGGCGCCACCGAGCGTGGATCCCGAGACGGGAGTCGAGCTGACGTCGACGATGACGTTCTTGGCGTCGACCACGCGCATGGAGCTCGAGTCGAGCGCGGTCGACACCACGGTCACGTCGTCCGCAGCGGTGTCGATGTTGCTGCCAACGCTGTTGGTGACCGAGACGTCCTGGGCGGCACCGAGAGCGAGAACCTCGCCGGCCACGTCGTCGGCGTTCTCGGGGTGGGCGGTGTTGAAGGCGTCGATGGCGGCCTGGTTGTCGGCGACGCCGTCGGCGGGCGAGGTGTCCACGGGGGTGGGCACGCCTCCGGTGTGCGCCCCGTCCGGGCCGCTCCACAGGTGCGCAGTCGCCAGGCTCGGGAGCTGCACGACGAGGCGGGTCGGGGAGACCACGAAGACCTTGTCCATCTCGATGTGCTCCCCGCCGACCTTGACGACCGGCTTGACCAGCGTCGTGCCGGCGCTGTTGTACTCCTGGAAGTTGGAGCCGCTGATCGACAGGACCGTCGTGGCCGCGTTGGCCTGGTCGATGACGTTCGACGCGACGCCCGTGACGGTGGGGATGTCGGTGGCGGGGGCCTTGGTGACGGCGGTCGGGGCGCCGGCGGCGAGAGCGACGCCGATCGTGCCGGTGGTCGCGAGGGCGGCGGCGATGACGACGCCGGCGGCCTTGCGGGCCGTGAGAGAGCAGAACATGGGAACTCCTCCGTGAGTCTGGTGAAGGGAGCCGACCTGGCTCCCTGTGCAGTGGTCTCATCGCCGACGCCGTCTCCGGGATGAAGTCACGGAGCGTGAATGGCTCTCACACCACCCGGGTCGTCACGGAGCCGCCCTCAGGGGTACTACGCCTACCGGGTGACGCACGCTCCGCGGATGACCACGGCTAGCGTCGCGGAGCATGAGCGCCTCTCGTCCCGTCGCCCTCGTCACCGGAGCCACCGCAGGGATCGGTGCGGAGTTCGTGGCCCAGCTGGCCGCCCGCGGCTACGACCTGGTGCTCGTGGCCCGCGACACCGGCCGCCTCGCCGAGGCCGCCCGGACCCTGCAGGCAGGCGGCACGACGGTCGAGGTGCTGCCGGCCGACCTCGCGACCGACGAGGGCTGCGCCCGCATCGAGTGGCGGCTCGGCGAGGGCGTCGACCTGCTCGTGAACAACGCCGGCCTCGGCAACCCCGGCGCGTTCCACGAGGTCAGCCGCGAGTCCGAGGAGCACATGCTGCGCGTGAACGTCCGGGCCGTGCTGCGGCTGACGCACGCCGCGCTGCCGTCGATGGTCGCGCGCGGGTCGGGCCGGGTCCTGAACGTCAGCAGCGTGGCGGGCTTCGCGCCGGGTGCGCGCGGGGCGACGTACAGCGCCAGCAAGGCGTGGGTGACGAACTTCAGCGAGTCGCTGCACCTGCAGTACGCGCCCCACGGCGTGACCGTGACGGCCCTGTGCCCGGGGTTCACCCGCACCGAGTTCCACTCCCGGGCCGAGATGGACGTCAGCGGCGTTCCCGGGCCGATGTGGCTGTCGGCGCGGCGGGTGGTCAAGGACGGGCTCGACGACCTCCACGCCGGCAAGCCCCTGTCCGTGCCGGGCGTCCAGTACAAGGCCGTCGTGGCGCTGAGCCGCGTGATCCCGAGCGGGGTGCGCTCCGGGGTGCTGAAGCGCCTCAGCAGCCGGATGCCCGGCAAGCGCTGAGAGCGAACGGGCTGGACCTGCGCGGCGAAGGGCGGGCAGGGTCGGCGGCATGAGGCTGCTGGTGCTGGGCGGGACGCGGTTCGTCGGCAGGGCGCTGGTCGCCGAGGCCCTGGCCCGGGGCCACGACGTGACCGCCCTCAACCGCGGGACCGCTCCGCTGCCGGAGGGCGTCGAGCTGCTGCAGGCCGACCGCACCGACGTCGACGCGCTCGGACGGGCCCTGCGGGGACGGTGGTTCGACGGCGTCGTCGACACCTGGGCCGGAGCGCCGTCCGTCGCGCGGGACGCCGCGAGGCTGGTCGACGCGGAGCGGAAGGCCTACGTGTCGAGCCAGTCCGTGTACGTGTGGGAGCAGCACGTCGACGAGAGCAGTCCCCTGGTGGAGGCGTCGCCCGACGCCGGAGCCACCGACTACGCGGCCGACAAGCGGGGCGGCGAGCTCGCCTGGGGCGACGACGCCCTGCTGCTGCGGGCCGGGCTGATCCTCGGCCCGCACGAGGACATCGGGCGGCTCCCCTGGTGGCTGCAACGGACCAGCGAGGGCGGCCGGGTCGTCGCACCGGGGCGACCGGACCGGCCGCTGCAGTACGTCGACGCCCGCGACCTCGCCGCGTTCGGCCTGGACCTGCTCGAGCGCGGGACGACCGGCGGCGTCGACGTCACCTCCCGCAGCGGTCACGCCACGACCCGGACCCTGCTCGAGGCCTGCGTCGCCACGACGGGGAGCGACGCCGAGCTGGTGTGGTGCGACGAGCAGCGGCTCGCCGCGGCGGGCGCCGAGCCGTGGACCCACCTCCCGTGCTGGGTCCCCGAGGAGGGCGAGTTCGCGGGGTTCCTCGAGGGCGACGTCGCGAGGGCGCACGGGCTCGGGCTCTCCTGCCGGCCGGTCGAGGAGACGGTCGCCGACACGTGGGCCTGGCTGCAGCGCGACGGCTGGCCGGCCCAACGGCCGGACCGCGCGGTGCACGGCCTGCCGCGCGAGGTCGAGCAGTCCCTACTGTCGGAGCATGACTGACCGCGACCGCCTGCTGTCCCTCGTCCGCGACCTCGCCATCGTGCGGGGGAAGGTGACCCTGTCCTCCGGCCGGGAGGCCGACTACTACGTCGACCTGCGCCGCATCACCCTGCACGGCGAGGCGGCCCCGCTCGTCGGACGGGTCATGCTCGAGCTGACGAAGGACCTGGAGTTCGACGCCGTCGGCGGGCTGACCATGGGCGCGGACCCGGTCGCCGCCGCGATGCTCCACGCCGCCGCAGCTCAGGGCCGGCAGCTCGACGCCTTCGTCGTCCGGAAGGCGGCCAAGGCGCACGGCCTGCAGAAGCGGGTCGAGGGCCCGGAGATCGCCGGGCGGCGCGTGCTGGTCGTCGAGGACACGTCCACGACGGGCGGCTCGCCGCTGGAGGCGCTGGCCGCGGTCCGCGAGGCCGGGGCGACGGCCGTCGGCGTCGCGACGATCGCCGACCGCGACACCGGCGCCGGCGCGAAGATCGAGGCCGAGGGCGTGCCGTACCTGTTCGCGTACTCGCTGGACGACCTCGGCCTGCGCTGACGTCTGGGCACGAGCGGGCCGGTCCAGGCGGCACACTGCGCGCGTGGACGTCGGCCTGCTCGTGCCCGTGGTGGCCGTCGTCGCCGCGCTCGCGGTCGGTGGCGCCGCCTACCGGCTGGAGCGACGTCGGGCCGCCGCGCTGCGGGCCTTCGC
>JAOPWW010000107.1 GCA_025965495.1 Frankiales bacterium | reverse complement strand
GTGCGCGCCGCCCGGGCGCTCCCGCGCCTGTCCGGCTACCGGGACGACAACGCGCGGCTCGAGCGCGAGAACGCGCGCCTGCGGGCCCTGGTGAGCCAGACCGACGGCCTGCGCCGCGACGACGCCGAGCTCCGCCGGCTGCTCGCGACCCGCGCCGTCGGCAGCTACCCGGTCGTGCCGGCACGGGTCGTCTCGGTCGGCAGCTCCCTCGGGTTCGAGTGGACGGCGGTGCTCGACGCCGGCAGCCGCGACGGCCTGAAGGAGGGCCAGACCGTGCTCACCGGCGCCGGCCTGGTGGGGCGCACCAAGCGGGTCGGGCCCTTCACCAGCACCGTCGTGCTGCTCACCGACCCCGACTTCACCGTCGGAAGCCGGCTGACCCGGCTCGGCGGCGTCGGGCTGGTCAGCGGCGACGGCGCGCGGGGGCTGCGCTGCGAGCTGGTCGACGCCGAGGCGCAGGTGCGGGTCGGGGACGTCCTCGCCACGACGGCGTCCGACACCTTCGTGCCCGACGTCCCGGTCGGCCGGGTCCGCCGCGTGCTGACGGGCGCCAGCACCCTGACCCGGGTGGCCGAGGTCGAGCCGTTCGTCGACGTGCGCGAGCTCGACCTGGTCGGCGTCGTCGTCGGACCGGCCCGCACCGGCGTCCGCAGCCCCCTGCCCGCCCGCCCGACGGCGACGCGGTGACCCGGGTGCTGCCGTGACGCCCGCGCGGCTGCTGCTCGGCGCCGCCACCGTCCTGCTCGCGCTGCTGCTGCAGACCGCCGTCCTGTCCGGGCTGCCGCTGCCGGGGGCCCGCCCCGACCTGCTCGTCGTGGTCGTGGTCGCGTTCGCGCTCGCCGAGGGGCCGCTGTCGGGCGCCGTCACCGGCTTCGTCACGGGCCTGGGCGCCGACCTGCTGGCCGACCACGCCCTCGGCCGGTTCGCCCTGGTCCTGGCGGTGGTCGGCCACGTCGCCGGGCAGGCCCACGACGACACCGAGCGCTCGACGCTGCTGCCGTTCGCCGTCGTCGTCGCGGCGACGGCGGGGGCCGTGCTGCTGTTCGCGGGGGAGGGGCTGCTGCTCGGCGACCCGCGGGTCGGCCTGGCCCCCGTCCTGCGCTCGCTCGCCTCGACGCTCCCGTACGCCGTCGTCCTGACGCCGCTCGTCGTGCCTCTGGTCGCGCGGCTGGCGCGCAGCGCCGACGACGTCGACCCGGTCCGACTGGCGGTGCGGCGGTGACGGCGCCCGGGCAGCGGCCGCGGCTGCGCCTGCTCGTGCTGCAGGTCCTGGTCGTCTCGATCCTGGCCACCCTGCTCGGTCGGCTGTGGTTCCTGCAGGTCTACGACGGGCGGGCGTACGCCGCGGCGGCCAGCCAGAACCGGGTCCGCGAGGTCGTCACCACGGCCCCCCGCGGCCAGGTCTACGACGTCACCGGCAAGGCCCTGGTCCGCAACCGGACGGCGCTGGTCGTGAGCGTCGACCGGGCCCGGCTGCTCAAGGAGCCGGCCGACGGCGAGGCGGTGCTGCGGCGGCTGGCTCCCGTCGTCGGGAAGTCGGCGGCCCTGCTGCGGCAGGAGATCACGCCGTGCGGCGGCACGGTGAGGCCGCCGTGCTGGCGCGGCTCGCCGTACCAGCCCGTGCCGGTGCAGGAGTTCGCCCCCGACGACGCCGCGGGGCTGCGTCGCGTGCTCCGGGTCGAGGAGCGCAAGGAGGACTTCCCCGCCGTCGTCACCCGCTTCGCCGCGGTCCGGGAGTACCCCGCCGGGACGACGGCCGCCCACGTCCTCGGCTACCTCGGACCGATCAGCCCGCAGGAGACGCGGCTGCCGCAGTACGCCGACGTGCAGGAGAGCGCCCTGGTCGGGCGGTCCGGCGTCGAGGCGACCTACGACACCGCCCTGCGGGGGCGCGACGGTGTGCAGACGCTGCTCGTCGACCACGTCGGGACGGTCACGGGGACCCAGTCCGAGACGGCGCCGCAGGCCGGCGACTCCCTGGTCCTGTCGATCGACGCCGGGGTGCAGGCCGCCGCCGAGCAGGCGCTGGCCCACGCCGTCGCCAAGGCGCGGACCCTCCCGGACCGGGGCGGCGACGGCACCTACAAGGCCGACTCCGGGTCGGTCGTGGTGATGGAGGCCAAGACCGGCCGGGTCGTCGCGATGGCCAGCTACCCCAGCTACGACCCGTCGGTGTTCGTCGGGGGAGCCTCCGACGAGGAGTACGCGAGCCTGGTCGACGAGGCCCGGGGGGCACCCCTGGTGTTCCGGGCGATCCAGGGCGCGTACGCCCCGGCGTCGACGTTCAAGGCCGTGTCGACGGCGGCGGTGCTCGAGGACGGCTACCCCCGCGACGGGACCTACCAGTGCCCGGGCGCGTACGCGCCGCTCGGCGGCAAGCGCAACTTCGAGGGCGAGTCGTTCGGGCCGGTCACGCTGCGCACCGCGATCGTGCGGTCCTGCGACACGATCTTCTACGACTTCGCCTACAAGGAGTGGCTGCGCGACGGCGGCAACACCCCGGTCGCGCACCCGAAGGACCCCATGGTCCGGATGGCGCAGCGGTTCGGCCTCGGCACCCGCACCGGCGTCGACCTGCCCAGCGAGCGCAGCGGCACGATCGCCGACCGCGCGTTCCTGCAGCAGCGGTGGGAGCGGCTGAAGGCGAACTTCTGCAAGGGCGCGGTCAACCCGGCGCGCAGCCCCGAGCGGCGGCGGGCCGACAAGGAGTTCTGCGACGACGGCAACCGATTCCGCGGGGGCGACGCCGCCAACTTCGCGATCGGCCAGGGCGACACCCTCGTCACGCCGCTGCAGCTCGCCACCGTCTACGGCGCCATCGCCAACGGCGGGAAGCTCCTGGTCCCCCACGTCGGCCGGGCCCTGCTGTCCGCGGACGGGACGACCGTGCACGAGGTCCGGCCGGTCCTGCGCGGCCGGGTGCCGGTGTCGCCGGTGGACCTGGCGTTCCTGCGCGACGCCCTGCACGGCGTGACCACCGAGGGCACCGCCCGCGGCTCGTTCGCCGGGTTCCCGGTCGCGGTGGCCGGCAAGACGGGCACCGGCGAGGTCGCCGGCAAGCAGGACACCGCCTGGTTCGCCTCCTTCGCGCCGGTCGAGGACCCCGAGCTCGTCGTCGTCGGGATGGTGTCGCAGGGCGGTACCGGCGCGACGACGGCGGCGCCGATGGTGCGCGAGGTCTACGACGCGATCTACGGCGTCGGGCGCCCCTCGGTCCTGCCGGGGGGCAAGCTCCCGACCGCGCTGCCCGTCGTGCGGCCCGACGGCACCGTGGGCCCGCCCGGGACGAAGGTGCCGGTGAAGCCGGTCCTCGGCCCGTACGTCCCGCCGGCCGCTCCGGCCCGGACGTCCCGGTGAGCGCGGGACTGCGCCCGGCGGGCCTGCGCCCCCCGACGGTCCTGCGCGAGCGCGACCCCCGCGGCCGCCGCCTCGACCTGGTGCTGCTGCTCGCGGTCGCGTCCCTCGTCGGGCTCGGCGCGCTCCTGGTCTGGTCGGCGACGCGGCAGCGGATGCTCGACACCGGGATGGCGCCGACGACGTTCCTCACCAAGCACCTCGTCAACGCCGTCATCGGCCTGCTGCTGGGCTCCTTCGCGGCGTTCGTCGACCCGCGGTCCCTGCGCGCCTACGCGCCGGTGGTCTACGTCGCGAGCGGCATCGGGCTGCTCGTCGTGCTGTCGCCGCTGGGCGCGACCGTCAACGGCGCCCACAGCTGGATACTGCTCCCTGCCGGGTTCCAGATCCAGCCGTCGGAGTTCGCCAAGGTCGCGCTCGTCGTCGGGATGGCGATGCTGCTGGGGGAGTCGCGCGACGGCGAGGCCGAGCCGCGCGACGGCGACGTCCTGCTGGTGCTGGCGCTGGCGGCCGTCCCGATGGCGCTGATCATGCTGCAGCCCGACCTCGGCACCACCCTCGTGCTGGTGTTCGTGCTGCTCGGCGTGCTGTCGGTCGCCGGCGCCCCGGCCCGCTGGATCGTCGGGCTGCTGCTGGCCGGCGTCGTGGTGTGCGCCGGCGCCGTCCAGCTCCACGTGCTCGGCGACTACCAGGTGGCCCGGTTCGCCGCCTTCGCCAACCCCGAGCTCGACCCGCGCGGCGTCGGCTACAACACCAACCAGGCCAAGATCGCCATCGGCTCGGGCGGGGTCTGGGGCAAGGGCCTGTTCCACGGCACCCAGACCAACGGCCGCTTCATCCCCGAGCAGCAGACCGACTTCGTGTTCACCGTGGCGGGCGAGGAGCTGGGGCTGGTCGGCGCCGGGACGCTCGTGCTGCTGCTCGGCGTCGTGCTGTGGCGCGGCTGCCGGATCGCCGCGAACGCTCCCGACGCCTTCGGCCGGCTGGTCGCGGCCGGCGTCGTCAGCTGGTTCTCGTTCCAGAGCTTCGTCAACATCGGGATGACCCTCGGGATCATGCCGGTGACCGGGCTGCCCCTGCCGTTCGTCTCCTACGGCGGGTCGGCCATGTTCGCGAACCTCGTCGCGGTCGGGCTGCTGCAGAACGTGCACCGCGGCAGCCGCGACTGACCGCTTCCGGCCACGGCCTCGACGTGCCAGGCCGGCGGCTCGAGACCACGGTGCGCGGCTGCCGATCCCCGAGTCCTCACCGACCTCAGGAGCCCGCCGTGACCGCACCCGCCGCCGTCCTCGACGCCCAGCACCGCCTGCTGCTCGTGCTCCGGTCCTGCCACGGGCCGCAGGCCACGGCGGTCTGGACCCGGGCGTGCATCCGGGCCGGCGTGCTGTCCACCGGCGACCTGGCGGCCGACGAGCTCGACCGGGTCTGCGGCGCGCTCGTGGAGACCGGCGGCACCTGCGCCGTCGCCGCCGGCAGCTGCCGGGTGCGCCTGCTGTTCGTCCGGGCCCGCACCGCCCCGGCCCCCGCGCGGCCGTCGACCGACCTGCAGGACGCCGAGGTGCGCGCCGCCCTCGCCGTGCCGGACGCGATGGAGCAGGACCAGTGGCGGCGCCGGCTCGCCGAGCTCGAGGCGGAGGTCACCGTCGGGGCGCGCTGAGCGCCTGCCGCGGTTGCGCGGCCCCCGTAGCCTCGGAGGCATGTCTGCCCCCGCTGTGACCGCCGTCCCCGGCGTCAGCCTGTTCCCCCGCCTCGAGCCGCTGCTGGCCAAGGTGCAGAAGCCGATCCAGTACGTCGGCGGCGAGCTCAACTCCCAGGTGAAGCCCTGGGAGGAGTGCGACGTCCGCTGGGCGATCATGTACCCGGACGCCTACGAGGTCGGGCTGCCCAACCAGGGCGTCATGATCCTCTACGAGGTGCTCAACGAGCAGCCCGGCGTGCTGGCCGAGCGCTGCTACAGCGT
>JAOPWW010000078.1 GCA_025965495.1 Frankiales bacterium | reverse complement strand
GGGCTCACGCCGACCCCGCCGAGCGCCGCAGCACCGCTCCGCGCCCCGTCGCCCGCGAGCCCGCGCCTCTGGACGTGCCCGTCCGCACGACGACGTCGAGCCGCAGGCAGGCGGCGAGCGGACCAGGGAGCACGTCGTTCCCGTCCTGCAGAGGGAGACCGCGCCGGCGTCGGCGGCCGGCCCAGTGTCACAGACCCGCGCCCCGTCGGGGGGAGGAACACGTGCCCCGACATCGGGCCCGAGGTGTCCGCGTCCTCCCGCCGGCTGGTGGTCGACCAGGCGCAGGACCGGCTGGACCAGGTCGAGGCCGTCCTGGTCGCGCCGCGGCCCCCGGGCGTGGACCTCCTGTGACACGGTCCTCACGTGCGCATCGTGGTGGCCCTCGGCGGCAACGCGCTGCTGCGTCGGGGCGAGCAGCCCGACGCCGACGTGCAGCTCGTCCACGTCGAGGCGGCCGCGGCCGCACTCGCCCCGCTGGCGCGCGAGCACGACCTGGTCGTCTGCCACGGGAACGGCCCGCAGGTGGGCCTGCTCGCGCTCGAGAGCGACGCCGACCGCTCGCTGACCCGGGCCTACCCGCTGGACGCCCTCGTCGCGCAGACCCAGGGGATGATCGGCTACTGGCTGACCCAGGCCCTGGTCAACGCCGGGGTCGACCGGCCCGTCGTCGCCCTCGTCACGCAGGTCGTGGTGGACGAGGACGACCCGGCGTTCCGTGCGCCCACGAAGTTCATCGGGCCGGTGTACGAGCAGGCACAGGCGCACCAGCTGGCCGGCGCCCACGGCTGGACCGTCGCGCCCGACGGGCCGCACTGGCGCCGCGTGGTGCCGTCTCCGCTGCCGGTCCGCCTCGTGGAGCAGGCGACGGTCGAGCAGCTCGTCCGCGGGGGCGCCACCGTCGTCTGCGGCGGCGGTGGAGGCGCCCCGGTCACCGTCGGCCCCACCGGGCGGCTGCAGGGTCGGGAGGCCGTCGTCGACAAGGACCTCACCGCGGCGCTGCTCGCGGTGGCCCTGCGCGCCGACCACCTGCTCGTGCTCACCGACGTGGCCGCGGTGATGGAGGGCTTCGGGACGCCGTCGGCCCGACCGCTGCCGACCCTGACCCTCGAGCAGGCCGAGGGCGGGACCTACCCGGCCGGCTCGATGGGACCGAAGGTCGCGGCGTGCGCGCAGTTCGTGCGCGCCACCGGTCGTCCGGCGACCATCGGCGCCCTCAGTGACGCCGCCGCCCTGCTGACCGGCCTGGCCGGGACCACGGTGCAGCCTCCCGGCACCCGGTCCTGAGGCACCGCCGTCGGCCCGTCAGGTGGCGACGATGGCGGTGAGCACGTCCAGCCGCGCGGCGCGTCGGGCCGGCAGCAGGGCGGCGAGGACGCCGGTCGCGGCTGCTGCGAGGACGAACAGCCCGAGCCGCCCGTAGGGCACGGCCAGCACGGTGATGCCCTGGTCGGACAGCCCGCGCTGCAGGGCGACGCCGAAGCCGACGCCGACCGCGATCCCGAGCAGGGCGCCGAAGACGGCCACCAGGACCGCCTCGGTCGTGATCATCCGCCGGGTCTGTCCGCGCGACAGGCCGACGGCCCGCAGCAGCCCGAGCTCGCGGGTCCGGTCGACGACCGACAGGGCGAGGGTGTTGACGATCCCGAGGACCGCGATGCCGACCGACAGCAGCAGGAGCACGTTGAGGAAGGCCATGGCGGTGTCGATCTGGCTGGTCGCGCTGTCGGCGAGCTCCTGGCGGTCCCGGACCTCGAGGGTCGGGACCTGCGCGCTCACCGCCGTGACGGCGCGGCGCAGCGCCGTCGTGCTGACGCCGGGTCCGCGGGTGAGCAGCAGGACGCCGTCCTCTGCGGTGGCGAAACCCGTGGCGGCGGAGTCGTCGAGCAGGTACCTGCTGGCCAGCAGGTTCGCGCGGTACGTGCCGACGACGGTGTAGCGGCGGGCGGCGGTCCGGGGCAGGGCCACCGTGACGGTGCTCCCGACCTCGAACGACCGCCGGGCGGCCTCGTCCTGGTCGACGAGCAGGCGCCCGGGCGCCAGCGCACCGACGTCGCCGCTCACCTGCTCCAGCAGCAGGGAGCGACCCACGGCGCCGGCCGGCAGGGTCGTCACCTGCGCCAGCGTCCCCCCGACCTGGGCCTGGCCGAGGTGCAGGCCGTCGGCGTGGGCGACCTCGGGCAGGCCCGCCAGCCGGTGCTCTGTCCCCGCGGGGATGCCCTGGTCCTGCCCCTGCTGCTGCACGACCAGGTCGGCGCCGAGGGCGGCCGGGATGTCGGTGGCGAAGCTCGCCTTCGCGGAGGCGCCCACCAGGCTCACGGCGCTGACCATGGCCAGACCGACCATGAGAGCAGCCGCGGTCGTCGCCGTCCTGCGCGGGTTGCGCATGGCGTTGAGGCGACCGAGCCGGCCGGGCACGCGGTGCGTCAGCGGCGCGCCCAGCAGCCGCGCGACCGGGGTGCTGAGCAGGGGGGCGAGGGCGGCGACGGCGAGGAACGTCAGCACGCACCCGACGCCGAGCAGGGGCAGCCGGCCGCGCAGGCCGACGAGGAGCAGCCCGACGCCGGGGAGCAGCAGCAGGACGCCGAGCACGCTGCCGCGGCGCAGGCTGCCGGCACCCGGTGCTGCACCGCGCATCGCCTCGATCGGCCGGACCGCCGACGCCTTGCGCGCCGGCAGGAGCGCCGCGACCGCGGTGATCCCGACGCCCACGACGAAGCTCACCAGGACCGTCCGGGTGCTCACGACGAGCGGCCCGGTCGGGAGGGTCGCCCCGAACGTGCCGACCAGGGCCCGCAGCCCCAGGGCGACGAGGACGCCGACCCCCAGGCCGATCGCCGACGCGAGCACCCCGACGACGAGCGCCTCGGCCAGGACGCTGCCGGTCACCTGCGAGCGGCTCGCTCCCAGGGCGCGCAGCACGGCGAGCTCCCGCTGGCGCTGGGCCACCAGCATGCTGAACGTGTTGAAGATCAGGAAGGCCCCCACGAACAGGGCGACCCCGGCGAAGACCAGCAGCAGGGTGCTGAAGAAGCCCAGGCCGGCCTTGACCGCGCTGGCGGACTCGGCCGCGATCTGCGCCCCCGTGGCCACCTCGAGCGTGCCGGGCAGCACCCGGGCGAGGTCGCGCCGGAGGGCGGGCAGGGAGATGCCGTCGTCCGCGACGAGGCGGACGTCGTCGTACTCCCCCGGTCGGCCCAGCAGGCGCTCGGCCGTCGCCTGCTCGAAGCCGACGATGCTCGCCCCGCCGACGCTGTCGCTGTCCCCGAGCCCGAAGGTGCCGGTCAGGACGTCGTCCTGCCGGCCGCTCGCGAGCAGCACGGTGATGGGGTCCCCGACGTGGAAGCCCGCCTTGCGGGCCGTCGCCACGTCCAGGGCGACCTCGTGGGGACCCTTCGGCGGGCGGCCCTCGCGGACGGTCAACGAGGAGGTCACGGGGTCGGGGTCGTAGTTCATGCCTCCCGCGGGAGCTCCCCCCGTGGAGTAGGCCGTGCCGTCCTCGAGCAGGATCTGGGCGTAGCCGCTGGCGTCGCCGTTCGCTGCCCGTACGCCCGGCATCGCCGCGATGGTGGGCAGCAGCCCGGCGGCCACGGGCGTGCGCAGGACCCCGGGGCCGGTGGCACCCGTGAGGGCGACGTGCCCGCGCACCTCGAGGTCGGTCTGCGCGTTGACGGTGACGAACAGGTCGTCGAAGACGCGCCCCAGCGTGTCGGTCAGGGTCAGCGCCCCGGCGACGAAGGCGACGCCCAGGACGATCGCGCACGTCGACAGGAGCAGCCGCAGC
>JAOPWW010000054.1 GCA_025965495.1 Frankiales bacterium | reverse complement strand
CGGCTGGAGATCCTCAACGAGAAGGAGGGGGTGTGGCGCTGCCGCACCACCTTCAACTGCACCGACGCCTGCCCCCGCGGCATCGAGGTCACCAAGGCGATCCAGGAAGTGAAGCGCGCCCTGATCTACCGACGCGTCTGAGCGTCAGCACCGAGCCCGTCCGACGGCCCCGCACCCCTCCCGGTGCGGGGCCGTCGGCGTTCTCGAGGGCGGAGCTCGGTGGCCCAGGTGAGCTGGATGGCCTAGGTGAGGGAGTCCTGGGGAACCTGCTCGGGGTGACGCAGACATCGGACCGCCCCGGGGTGGGCTCGGACCCCGCCACCGACCGCTCCGTCGCCGAGACCGAGGTCGAGGACGCCTTCAAGCGCTCCGTCGACGAGGGTCGGCGCCGGCTCTCCCGCAGGACCTGGCCGCTGCTCGCGACCGGCCTGCTCGGCGGCATCGACGTCGGGACCGGCGTCCTGGCGCTGCTGTTCGTCGAGCACGAGACGAAGAACGTCGTGCTCGCCGGGCTGGCCTTCAGCGTCGGCTTCATCGCGCTCAGCCTGGCCAAGAGCGAGCTGTTCACCGAGGACTTCCTGGTGCCGGTGTCGACCGTCATCGCGCGGCAGGCCCGGTTCCGGATGCTGATCCGGCTGTGGGTCGGGACGCTCGCCGCGAACCTGGTCGGCGGCTGGTTCTTCACCTTCCTCATCCACCTGGGCTTCCCGCAGTTCAGCGAGACGGCGCTCAAGGCGGGCGGCTACTACATCCACCTCGGGCTGGGCCGGCGCGCGTTCGCCCTCGCCGTCCTCGGCGGGGCCGTCATCACGCTGATGACCTGGATGCAGCACAGCACCGAGTCCGACGGGCTCAAGCTGGTTCCGGCCGTCACCGGCGCGTTCCTGCTGGGCGGGGCGCAGCTCAACCACGCCGTCGTCAACTCGCTGCTGATCTTCAGCGCCCTGCACACGGACCGCGCCCCGTTCGGCTACCTCGACTGGGCCCAGACCGCCGGCCTGGCCGCACTGGGCAACATGGTCGGCGGCGTCCTGCTGGTGACCCTGCTGCGGCTGTTCCAGGTGCCGCAGACCGTCAAGCAGGAACGGGAGAACCCGGCGCTCGGTGTCCCGATGGGGGACGACCGCCGGGTGCAGGACCGGGTCGAGGGCAGCTAGGTCCGCCGGACGCCCTGCTGGTGCACTCCCAGACCGCGGTTCAGGGTGGTCGCGACCAGGGTGCAGACGGCGACGGACACCAGCAGGACGGCCAGCGAGCGCTCGGTCTTGAACAGGCCGAGGCTGACGATGAGGGTGGTCGCGCCGGCCGGCGGGTGCGGCGTCCCCATGAGCTGCAGGACCAGCGCCGTCAGCCCGACCGACAGGCAGGCGGCGACGACGCGCGGCGCGTGGAGGCCCTCCTGCAGCACGGTCGGGTGGTCCACGAGCCCGGTCACGAGCAGGGCGAGGTAGCCGCAGAAGACCCCGACGACGTGACCGGACACGACGTTGCGCGGGTGGGCGGCGGGCTGTGCCGGCGTCTCGGCCAGCACCATCAGCGTGGGGCCGAGGCTCGGGAACACCCACGGCTGCTTCGCCAGGACACCGACGACCCCGACCACGGCCAGCCCGACGACGCAGACCAGCAGCGACCAGAGCCCCGGTCCGGGTCCGTGCTCGGCGCGGTCGAGCTTGTCGGTCAGGGCGCTCACGGCGACACCAGCAGGGCCTGCGGCGCGGCGGCCTTGAGCCGCGTGACGAGCCAGCTCAACTGCCGCGAGGTGGACGCCCCGGCCTGCTCGGCGACGCTCAGGAGCTCGTGGTCGCGCAGGCCCTGGGCGCCCTGCGCGACGACCGTCCAGGTGGTCGAGCACAGGGTCGCGAGCAGGTGCAGGTCCTGCAGGTCGCGCAGCAGCCCGATCGCGCCCTCCCGGGTCTGCGCGAGGCCGGCGGCGTGCAGCCGGTCCGGCTCGTCGACCTCGTCCCCGGAGCTCTGGTCGCCGTAGCGCTCGGCGACCGGCCCCAGCAGCCGCACGTGCTCCTCGCTCATGGCGGCGAGGGTGGAGCACATGTGGAAGACGTCGACCTCCTGCGCGTGCCCCTGCCCGACGGTGCGGAAGGAGTCCGCCAGGGTCTGCTCGCTGTGGTGCAGCAGCCCGACGTAGGTGGCCAGGTGGATCACGAGGGGCTCCCGGCGATGGTCGCGGTCGGGGCCGGCGCGTCGGTGCCGAGCGCCGGGTCGTTCGGGTAGGTCGGGGTGGGCGGCGTCGTGCTGGTCGTCGGCTGGCCGCCCTGGGTCGGCGGCACGCCCGGCCCGGCCGGCGCGGAGGCCGCCGTCGTCGGGGCCGGGGAGGGACCGTCGCCGTCGCGGACCTTGCTGATGCGGCAGGCGGCCGTCTTGACCAGCGGCTGCTTGGACACCGGGTCCCAGACGGTCATGGTCAGCTCGTTGGCCTGGCGCGGCCCGTCGCCGTCGGGCCGGTCGAAGGTCCCGTAGTGGAAGGGCGCGAACACGGCGCCCTCCATGACCTGTCCGACCCGGGCCTTCACCTCGATCGCGCCGCGCGGCGACTCCACCCGCACGACGTCGCCCTCGGCGATGCCGTACCGCTGTGCGTCGGCGACCGACAGCTCGACCCAGGCGTCCGGGGCGGCGTCGTGCAGCGAGCGGGAGCGCGCGGTCTTGGTGCGGGTGTGGAACTGGTAGACGGTGCGGCCGGTCGTGAACAGCAGGGGGTAGTCCTCGCTCGGGACCTCGTGCGGCTGCGTGAAGGCGCAGCCCTTGAGCAGGGCCCGCCCGTCCGGGCGCAGCGCCCGGTGCTCCTGCTCGGTCACGGCGCCGCCGGTCAGCAGGTCGTGGCCGTAGGTCTCGCACTGCTCGGTGCGCGT
>JAOPWW010000052.1 GCA_025965495.1 Frankiales bacterium | reverse complement strand
CAACATGGTCAAGCAGTTCGAGGCGGCCGGCTACAAGACCGACCTGCAGTACGGCGACAACGTCGTGGAGAACCAGGTCCAGCAGATCGAGGGCATGATCACCAAGGGCGAGAAGCTCCTGGTCGTCGCCGCCATCGACGGGTCGTCCCTGACGAGCGTGCTCGACTCGGCCAAGGCCGCGGGCATCAAGGTCATCTCCTACGACCGGCTCATTCGCGGCACCGATGCCGTCAGCTACTACGCCTCGTTCGACAACTTCAAGGTCGGCCAGGTCCAGGGCGGCTACATCGTCGACAAGCTCGGGCTCAAGGACGGCAAGGGCCCGTTCAACGTCGAGCTGTTCGCCGGCTCGCCCGACGACAACAACGCCAAGTTCTTCTTCGACGGCGCGATGGCGGAGCTGCAGCCGTACATCACCTCCAAGAAGCTGGTCGTGCGCAGCGGCCAGACCGCGTACAACCAGGTCGGCACCCTGCGCTGGGACGGCGGCGTCGCGCAGAAGCGCATGGACGACCTGCTGACCAAGTACACGAGCGCCCGGGTCGACGCCGTGCTGTCGCCCTACGACGGCATCTCCATCGGCATCCTGAGCTCCCTCAAGGGCGTCGGCTACGGCACCGCCAGCAAGCCCCTGCCGATCGTCACGGGCCAGGACGCGGAGGTCGCCTCCGTGAAGTCGATCCTCGCGGGGGAGCAGACGCAGACCGTCTACAAGGACACGCGCAAGCTGGCCGCCGTCGCGGTCAAGATGGGCCAGGCCGCCCTCACCGGCAGCGAGCCCGAGATCAACGACACCAAGAGCTACGACAACGGCGTGAAGGTCATCCCGGCCTTCCTGCTGCAGCCCGTGAGCGTCGACAAGACCAACGTCACGTCCGTGCTCGTCGACGGCGGCTACTACACCGCCGCGCAGATCGGGCTCAAGGGCTAGCCGCACCCGCACGACCCGCACGACCTCAGCACCCCGGGGAGCCGGTGGCGGACGCACCGTGTCCGCCACCGGCCGACACGAGAAGGCGACCATGACGGACCTGCTCGGCACCAGCAGCACGCCCTCGCCCCCGGGGACCCCGGGGGCCGCCCCTCGACAGCGCGACCCGGCCGCGGGACCTGCCGACCTGATCCTGCAGATGAAGGGCATCGGCAAGACGTTCCCGGGCGTGAAGGCCCTCGCCGACGTCGACCTCGACGTCCGCCGCGGCGAGATCCACGCGGTCTGCGGAGAGAACGGCGCCGGCAAGTCGACCCTCATGAAGGTGCTCAGCGGCGTCTACCCGGTGGGCGACTACGAGGGCGACATCCTGTTCGAGGGCCGGCCGATGGCCTTCAGGAGCATCCGCGACAGCGAGGCCGAGGGCATCGTCATCATCCACCAGGAGCTCGCCCTGGTGCCCTACCTGTCCATCGCGGAGAACATCTTCCTGGGCAACGAGCACGCCTCCCGGGGGGTCGTGAACTGGAGCGAGACGACCCGGCACGCCGTCGCCCTGCTCGCCCAGGTGGGACTCGCGGAGAACCCCGCGACCCGGGTCGCCGACATCGGCGTCGGCAAGCAGCAGCTCGTCGAGATCGCCAAGGCCCTGTCGAAGGAGGTCAAGCTCCTCATCCTCGACGAGCCGACGGCGGCGCTCAACGACGACGACAGCCGCAAGCTGCTCGACCTGCTCGCGGAGCTCCGCTCCCGCGGCATCACGTGCATCATGATCTCCCACAAGCTGAACGAGATCACGCGGGTCGCGGACTCGCTGACCGTCGTCCGCGACGGCCGCACCATCGAGTCGATGGACGTCGTCGACGGCGCGATCTCCGAGGAGCGGATCATCCGCGCGATGGTCGGGCGCGACCTCGACAGCCGCTTCCCGGAGCGGGAGCCGGACATCGGCGACGTCGTGCTCGAGGTGCGCGACTGGACGGTCCACCACCCGATCGACCAGCAGCGCAAGGTCGTCGACGGCGCGTCGTTCACGGTGCGCCGCGGCGAGGTGGTCGGGATCGCGGGGCTCATGGGCGCCGGCCGCACCGAGCTGGCGATGAGCGTGTTCGGCCGCTCCTACGGTCGCGACGCCTCCGGGACCGTCTGGAAGGACGGCCGGGAGATCCGGACCCGCACGGTGTCGGAGGCGATCGAGGCCGGGCTCGCCTACGTGACCGAGGACCGCAAGCACTTCGGGCTGCACCTGCAGGAGAGCATCGCGAAGAACGTGTCGCTGACCTCGCTGGCCAAGGTCAGCTCTCACGGCGTGGTGAACAGCTCGGAGGAGTCGGTCGTCGCCGAGCGGTTCCGCAGGGAGATGGGCATCAAGGCGCCCACCGTCGCGAGCCTCGCCGGCAAGCTCAGCGGCGGCAACCAGCAGAAGGTCGTGCTCTCGAAGTGGATCTTCTCCGACCCTGACGTCCTCATCCTCGACGAGCCCACGCGCGGCATCGACGTCGGGGCGAAGTACGAGATCTACACGGTGATCAACGCGCTGGCCGCGCAGGGCAAGGCCGTCGTGATCATCTCCTCCGAGCTGCCGGAGCTGCTCGGGATGTGCGACCGGATCTACACCCTCGCCGAGGGCCGGATCACCGGGGAGGTGCCTCGCGCCGAGGCGACCCAGGAAGTGCTCATGCGCCACATGACCAGGACGAGGAGCTAGACCGTGTCGCTGACCGTGGACAAGCAGGTGGACCCGGCCGACCGGCCGCAGTCGACCGGGGAGCTCGTGCGGGAGCTGTTCCGCAGCAACATCCGCCAGTACGGGATGCTCGTGGCGCTCGGCGTCATCGTCGTGCTGTTCCAGGTGCTGAGCCACGGGATCCTGCTCAAGCCCCTGAACGTCACGAACCTGATCCAGCAGAACAGCTACATCCTGATCCTGGCCATCGGCATGGTCATCGTGATCATCAACGGCCACATCGACCTGTCGGTGGGGTCGCTCGCCGGCTTCGTCGGCGCCGCCGGCGCGGTGCTGATGGTCGACCACAGCGTGCCGTGGCCGCTCGCCGTCGTGCTGTCGCTGCTGATCGGCGCCGCCGCGGGCGCGTTCCAGGGCTTCTGGATCGCCTACATCGGCATCCCGAGCTTCATCGTCACGCTCGCCGGGATGCTGCTGTTCCGCGGCGGGACGCAGATCCTGCTCAAGAGCCAGTCGAAGGCCCCGTTCCCGACCGGGTTCCAGAAGATCAGCAGCGGCTTCCTGCCGGAGGTCGGGCCCAGCACGAACTACCACAACATCACCCTGCTGCTCGGGCTGCTCGCCGCGGGCTCGGCCCTGTTCTTCGAGGTCCGCCGCCGACGGATGGAGCGCCGCTACGGCTTCCCGTCGCTGCCCACCGCCTTCTTCGCCGCCAAGTGCGCCCTCATCGTGCTCGTGACCGCGGTGTTCACCCTGCTGCTCGCCAGCTACCGCGGGGCGCCGGTGGTGCTGCTCATCCTCGGCGTGCTGCTGCTCGTCTACGGCTTCGTCATGCGGACCACCGTCATCGGCCGGCACGTCTACGCGATCGGCGGCAACAAGGCCGCGGCCCAGCTGTCCGGGGTGAAGAACAACCGCGTCACGTTCCTGGTGTTCGTCAACATGGGCCTGCTGTCCGCACTGGCCGGACTGGTCTTCGCCGCCCGGCTCAACGCCGGGACCCCGAACGCCGGCATCAACTTCGAGCTCGAGGCGATCGCCGCTGCCTTCATCGGCGGTGCCTCGGCCAGCGGCGGCGTCGGGACCGTCTTCGGCGCCATCATCGGTGGCGTCGTGCTCGGCGTGCTGAACAACGGCATGTCGCTCGTCGGCATCGGCACCGACTACCAGCAGGTCATCAAGGGCCTGGTGCTGCTCGCCGCCGTCGGCTTCGACGTCTACAACAAGAAGAAGAACGGCGCCTGACGCCGTCCGGCCCACGCGCAGGCAGGACGGTCGTGCCGCGACCCGCGCCCGACCCGCTCCCGTCGGTCGCCGCTCCCTCGCCGCGGCGGCCCGACGTCGTCCGGCCCCCCGCCATGACCGACGTCGCGACGGTCGCGGGGGTGTCGCACCAGACGGTCTCGCGCGTGCTGAACGACGCGCCGAGCGTCAGCCCCAGGACGCGGGCCCTGGTGCTGGCCGCGGTCGAGCAGCTCGGGTACCGGCCCAACACCGCCGCCCGCGCGCTGGCCACCGGGCGCTCGCGCACCCTCGGGGTGCTGTGCATGTCGGGGACGCTCTACGGACCGGCCTCCATGCTCAGCGGCGTCCAGGCCGCGGCCCGCGAGGCGCAGTACGGCGTGATGGTCGTCGACCTCCCCAGCACCGACGCCGAGGTCCTGCACCAGCGCACGAGCCTGCTGCTGAAGCAGGGCGTCGACGCCGTCGTCGTCATCGCGCCCGTGCCGTCGAGCGCCGAGGCGCTGCGGGCGGCCGCGGGCGGGCTGCCGCTGGTCGTGCTCGAGGGGGAGCCGGACGGCGAGGTGGACGGCGTCTGCGTCGACCAGGTCGCTGTCGGCCGGCTCGCCACCGAGCACCTGGTGCAGGCCGGGCACCGGACCGTCTGGCACGTCACCGGCCCGTCCGGGCCGACCGGGCACTACGAGTCCGACGGCCGTGAGGCGGGCTGGCGGCAGGCCCTGACCGACGTCGGGGCCGAGGTGCCGCCGCCCCTGCCGGGCGACTGGAGCCCGCGGTCCGGCTACGACGCCGGCCAGCTGCTGGTCCGCATGGCGGGCGTCACGGCGGTCTTCGCGGCCAACGACCAGATGGCGCTCGGGGTGCTGCGCGCACTGCGGGAGCGGGGCTGCCGCGTGCCCGAGGACGTCAGCCTGGTCGGCGTCGACGACATCCCGGAGGCGGCGTACCTGTCGCCCCCGCTCACCACGGTGCGGCAGGACTTCGCCGCCGTCGGACGGGAGAGCATGCAGGTGGTCCTGGCCCAGATCGAGTCGGGGGCGCGCCAGCGCGCCCGCGTCGTCCTCGCGCCCGAGCTGGTGGTGCGCCGCAGCGTCGTCCCACCGCTGGGGGACCACCCCGGGCGGTCCTGGGTGCAGGCGTCCGTACGGTGACGGGCATGGAGCAGCGCAGGCTCGGACGCACCGGCTGCGACGTCGGCGTCGTCGGCCTCGGCTGCTGGCAGCTCGGCGCGGACTGGGGCGACGTCGCGGACGCGATGGCCGTCCTGCACGCCGCGGCGGACAGCGGCGTCACCTTCTTCGACACCGCCGACGTCTACGGGGACGGACGCAGCGAGCAGTTCGTCGGTCGCCTGCTGCGCGAGCGCCCGGGCGAGCAGCTGACGGTGGCGACCAAGGCGGGGCGGCGCGCCGAGCCGCTGGTGCCGGAGGCGTTCACCCTCGAGGCCCTCCGCGACTGGACCGACCGCAGCCGCCGCCACCTCGGCCTCGACGTGCTGGACCTCGTCCAGCTGCACTGCCCGCCCACGCCGGTCTACGACGACGACCGCGTCTTCGACGCCCTCGACACCCTCGTGCAGGACGGCGCCCTGGTCGCCTACGGGGTGTCGGTCGAGACGACCGCGGAGGCCCTGCGCGCGATCGCCCGGCCCGGGGTCGCGAGCGTGCAGGTCGTCCTCAACGTCTTCCGCCGGAAGCCGCTCGAGGAGGTCCTCCCGGCGGCCGCGGCGGCCGGCGTCGGGATCGTGGCGCGCGTGCCGCTGGCCAGCGGGCTGCTCAGCGGCAGCTACGACGCGACGACGCGGTTCGCCGCGGACGACCACCGCAGCTACAACCGGCACGGCGAGGCCTTCGACGTGGGGGAGACGTTCAGCGGCGTGCCCTACGACGTCGGCGTCGCGGCCGCGCAGGAGGTCGCCGCGCTCACGCCCGCGGGGACGACGACGGCCGCGCTCGCGCTGCGCTGGGTCCTCGACCAGCCGGGCGTCACCACGGTCATCCCCGGGGCGCGCACCCCCGAGCAGGCCCGCGCGAACGCGGCCGCGGCGGCCCTGGCGCCGCTCGACCCGCAGACGGCGCAGGCGCTGGAGGCGGTCTACGACCGGTCGGTCCGCGAGCACGTGCACGCACGCTGGTGAGCCGGGGCGACCACCCGGCGCGACCCGAGGTCCGGCTGGTCGCCTCCTCCGCCCCGGTCGCCGTCGTCCCCGACGCCGGCCCGGGTCCCAGGCGTCGTCGGCCCGCCCGGCCGTGGCTGGTCGCGGCAGGCGTGCTGCTGGTCGTCGCCGCGCTCGTGGTCCGCGCCCCCGACGTCTCCGCGCCGCGACCGGCACCCCGACCGGCACCGCGACCCGCACCGGGCCCGTCCGCGCCGCGGGTCCGGGTCCCGACGCTGTACGTCGCCTCCTGCGACCCCGACGCGGTCTACCGCGTGCAGGCCGACGGGACGCCCGTGCGCACGACGGGGACGCCCGCCCTCGGCAGCACCCGCGCAGGAGGACCGGTGGCGGCCGGCCGCAGCGGCTGCGCCGACGGCCTGGTGTTCGACGCGTCCGGGGTGCGGCAGGTGGTCGGCCCGGCGGCGGAGCGGCTGCGCCTCGTGACCGCGACCGGCCGGGTCACCGACCTCACCGGCAGGGTCCGGGACCGCCGGACCGCCCTCGGGCTGCGGGCGCTGCTCGTCTCGCCGGACGCCGTCGCGGTCGACCGCGCGGGGCTGGTCTACGTGGGCGACGACAGCAGCACGCGCGTGCTCCGGGCCGACGCCCGCGGGGTGCTCCGGCCGCTGCCGCACGCAGGAGCGCGGTCGGCGACAGCCGTCAGCGACCCGGCCCGGCCGGCCGTCCTCGCGGTCGCGGACGACCTGTCGGTGTACTTCGCCGACGGCGGCACCGACGCGGTCTACCGGGTCGACGTCCGCGGACGGACCGTCCGGGTCGCCGGGACCGGCGTGCGCGGCGGCTCGGGGGACGGCGGTCCGGCCCTGGCCGCGCGGCTGGACGACCCCCGCGCGGTCGCCCTGGACGCCTCGGGCCGGCTGTACGTCACCGAGGGCGCCGGCCGGCGCGTCCGGCGGGTGGACCTCGACGGGACGATCCGCACGGTGGCGGTCACCGACGACCGCCCCCTGGGCTCGCCCGGGGACCTCGCCGTCGACCGCGACGGCAGCCTCTACGTCGTGGACCTGGCCCGGGGCGACGTCCACCGCCGTGCCGCAGACGGGACGGTCGGCGTCCTCGGCGGCTGACCGCTCAGGCCGGGCTGCCCGCCCGCTCCGGGACGGGAGGCCGGAGCACCTCGCCCACCGGGCGACGGCCGGACGGCGGCGAGCCGGGACCCTGGGGGTAGCCGACGCGGAGCAGCATCTGCGGGCGGCCGGACAGGGCGAGCTCCTCGACGAGCTGCCAGCGCAGCCCGGTGACCTCGAGGGCCGAGGTCTGCGGGTTGACCACGAGCCCGGCGGCGGTGGCGGTCAGCAGGACGCGGGACAGGGCGGCGCCGGCCCGCGCCCAGTCCTCGGGCGAGTCGGTGTCGGTGCTCAGCACGAGGAGCAGCGGGTGCTCGGCCACGGGCGGGTCGTCGCCCGCTGTCGTCGGTGCCGTCGCCGCCGGCGGCACGGGCTCGAAGTCGCGCAGGGCGAGCGAGGACCCGCGGCCCGCGCCGTGGTCGGGCAGGGCTCCGGCGGGGAGCCCGTCGGCGGGCCGCGAGGACGTGCGCACCCACGCGGCCATCTCGCGGTGCACCTCCTCGTCGCGGCGCAGCGAGGTGTCGGCGCGGGCGACGACGCCCTCCAGGGCGAGCACGCGGTCGTGGTCCTGCTCCGCCGTGACGTGCGCGCCGTCGTGCCGGCCTGCGGCCACGAGCGCGTCGACGACGTCGGCCGGCACCGTCGTCGGGGCGTAGGCGCTGCGGTCGGTCCGGCGCAGCAGGACGGCGTCGAGCAGCTGCCGCTCCTCGTCGGTGGTCGACAGCGGACCCGTGACCGTCACGGTGGCCACGTGGTCGGGGTCCTCGGACGACGGCGTCCAGTCGACCTCGCAGGCCAGCCCGAGGCCGCGGACGCTCAGCCGGGCGTGGTCGACCGCCGCACCGCAGGACAGGCGCAGCTCGCGGCCGAGCGGGTCCTCGACGGGCAGCTGCCGGTCGGGGTCCACGCGGACGTGCAGGGCGTCCCCGCGCAGCTCGAACAGCCACGGCTGCGTGTTGTGGACCGACGGCGCCCGCACGGCGGTGCGCAGGACCTGGTCGAGCTGGTCGCGCGTGAGCAGGGGCGCGACCGTCATGACGCGGGTGTCGGGTGCACGACGACGACGGGGCAGGTCGCGTGGGTGACGCAGTGCAGCCCCACCGAGCCGAGGAGCATCCCGCTCAGCTCCCCGTGGCCGCGTGACCCGACGACGAGCAGCTCGGCGTCGGCCGCCGCCTTGAGCAGCTCCCGGGCGGGGTAGCCGCTGACGACGCGGGTCGTGACCGGGACGGTCACGCCGAGGGGGAGGTCCGCGGACGCGGCGGCGACGGCCTTGTCCAGGACCTCCTGGGTGGGACCGCCCAGGTCGTAGCTCGACATGTCGACGTAGGAGGCGTAGCCGGCCATGCCGTTCATGGCGGGCGTCTGCCAGGAGCCGACGGCCGTGACGCTGCCGCCGTGGGCCCAGGCCTGCCGCAGCGCCCAGGCGAGCGCGGCGTCGGAGCCGGCCGAGCCGTCGACGCCGACGACGATGCGCTGCGGCGCCGGGACGGGAGTGGTGGTGTCGGACGGGGTGCTGGTCATGGTTCCTCCGGACGTCGGTGCGGGTCCGCGCCACCCGGCGCGGGGGACGTCGTCGTCCGCGGTCGACGCTAGGGACGCCCGGTGCCGCCGGACAGGGTCGGAAGTCCCGCGGCTGCCGCCGGGACCGCACCTGCGGCCGGGGGACGGGACCTTCGACCCGGGTGCGCCGGCGGCGTGCTGCACCAGGATGAGCGGGTGGACCCGGACGGCGCGACGAGGACGACGGTGTTCCTCGTCGACGACCACGAGGTGGTGCGTCGCGGGGTGGCCGAGCTGCTGGACGCCGAGGACGACCTGGAGGTCGTCGGGGACGCCGGCTCGGTCGGCGAGGCGCTCGTGCGGATCCCCCTGCTCGCGCCCGCGGTGGCTGTGCTGGACGTGCGTCTGCCCGACGGCAACGGCGTCGAGCTGTGCCGTGACCTGCTGGCCCTGCAGCCCGGCCTCGCCTGCCTCATGCTCACGTCGTTCGCCGACGACCAGGCCCTGCTCGACGCCGTCCTGGCGGGAGCCGCCGGCTACGTGCTCAAGGACATCCGCGGCGGCGACCTCGTCGGCGCCGTCCGCGCGGTGGCGTCGGGCCGGTCGCTGCTGGACCCGGTCGCGACCGCCCGGGTCGCCGAGCGGCTGCGCCGGCCCACGGCGCCGGACGTCCTGGCGGACCTGTCGGACCAGGAGCGCCGGGTCCTGGTCCACATCGGGGAGG
>JAOPWW010000004.1 GCA_025965495.1 Frankiales bacterium | reverse complement strand
CCAGACCGCCCGGCGAGTAGTACTCCCGCCCGACGACCGGGTCGGGCGCGTACTGCTGCGCCACGACCCGTCCCGGGAAGTCGTGAGGGTAGCGGTAGCCCCCGGGCGACCCGTGACCGAGTTTCTTGGCCCCCGGGTAGTGGCTGTCGCGCAGGTGCGGCGGGACGCTGCCGGTGAGGCCGGAGCGGATGTCGGCCAGGGCCGTGTCGACGCCGGCCAGCACGGCGTTGCTCTTGGGCGCGAGCGACAGGTGGATGACGGCCTGGGCGAGGTTGATCCGGGCCTCGGGCATCCCGATGAGCTCGAGCGCCTGGGCGGCCGCCACCGCGACCTGCAGGGAGGACGGGTCGGCCATGCCGATGTCCTCGGACGCGCTGACGACGAGCCGGCGCGCGATGAACCGGGGGTCCTCCCCCGCCTGGACCATGCGCGCGAAGTAGTGCAGGGCGGCGTCGACGTCGGACCCGCGGATCGACTTGATGAACGCGCTGATGACGTCGTAGTGCTGGTCGCCGTCGCGGTCGTAGCGGACGGCTCCCTTGTCGACGGCCTGCTCGAGCAGCTCCAGCGTGATCGTGTCGCCTGCGCCGGCGGCGGCCTCGAGCGCGGTGAGCGCCCGCCGTCCGTCGCCCCCGGACAGCCGCAGCAGGTGGTCCATCGCGGCCGGCTCGAGGGTGACCCGTCCGCCGAGGCCGCGCTCGTCGGCGAGCGCCCGCTCGACCAGGACCCGGACGTCGTCGTCGGACAGCGGCTCCAGGGTCAGCAGCAGCGACCGGGACAGCAGCGGCGAGATGACGCTGAAGAACGGGTTCTCGGTGGTGGCCGCGACCAGGGTGACCCAGCGGTTCTCGACGCTCGGCAGCAGGGCGTCCTGCTGGGTCTTGGAGAACCGGTGGACCTCGTCGACGAACAGGTCGGTCTGTGCGCCGGTCTCCCCGAGCGCCCGCTTGGCCTCCTCGACGACGAGCCGCACGTCCTTGACGCCGGCGGTGACGGCGGACAGCTCCCGGAAGCGGCGCCTGGTGGAGGCCGCGATGACGTAGGCCAGCGTGGTCTTGCCGGTGCCAGGCGGTCCCCACAGGACGACCGACAGCGGCGCGTCGCCCTCGACGAGGCGGCGCAGCGGAGCGCCCGGTCCTAGCAGGTGGCGCTGCCCGACGACCTCGTCGAGCGTGCGCGGCCGGAGCCGGACCGCCAGCGGCGCGACGGCGCGGGCAGCGCGCTGCTCGGACTCCGCGAACAGGTCGTCCTCCACGAGGGAGGACCCTAGGCCGACTAGCGCAGCGTGCGCGGGTTCGCCAGGTTCAGCGAGCCTCGCCAGCCGGCGTGCTGGGGGTGCTGCGGCCCGTGGGGCTGCTGCTTCGCGGTGATGGCCGCCGCCCGAGGCGTGGCCCACTGGTAGGCCTCCTGGACGCTGACCTTCCTGTCGTGGTCGGCGTCGGCGTCCTTGTCGCGGATCGCCTGGTCGAACAGCAGGCCGGCCCAGACCGACATGCCCCACTGCGGGCTCTCGTAGGACTTCTCGCTCACGCGGCTGGAGGAGGTGAACAGCCGGTCGTTCGTCGCGAGGCCCTCCTGGAAGCCGCCCGACTCGCAGCCCGCGATGTCCACCCAGGAGGTGCCCTGCAGGCCGCGGAGGACCCGGGCGACGTCGACGTCGCGCAGGAACCGGTTGTCGTAGGGCCACAGGTACTCGCCGGCGGAGGTCTGCTTCACGTGGCCGGAGTAGTGGAACATCGTGAACGTCGAGGGGCTGCTCTTGCTGACCAGCCAGGTGAGGCCCTCGCTGACCGCCTGGGCGGTCGCGTGGCCCTCCGTGAGGACCCGGATGTGGTCGGACTTCCAGCCCTGGGCCAGCAGCACGTTCTTGACCAGCCCGGCGTCGCGCGCGCCCGCGACCGTGCTGTGCGTGCGGCCGGCGTAGTCGGTGACCCCGACGACGAGCGCCCACCGCTCGGCCGGGGACGCCGTGGGCGCAGCCGCGGAGGCAGGGCCCGAGCCGGTGAGCGGGAGGGCGGACAGCAGCAGGGCCGCGACCAGGGACGGGAGCAGGAGTCGGCGCACGGGGAGTCCTTCGACACGGCGGGAGCGGTTCCTGCCTGTCGCGCAGTGTGCCCGGCTGGTACCGGTTCGTCACTCCCACGACCGGGTGGCTGCCTAGCCTGGACCGATGGACGCACCCGTCGAGCTCGGCTCCGCCGCCGAGGTCCTGCTCGCCACCGACCACGACCCGTTCGCCCGCGGCTCCCTGCGGCGGCCGCTGGTGCGCGGGTGGATGCGCGACGGGGCGGTGCTCTGGCTCGGGACCGACGCCTACGAGAACCGGCCGTACCTGTCCGGCCTCGGCGAGCCGCCGGCCGTCGCGGCGCTGCTCGCCGACGTCCTGCCCGAGCTCCCCTCCGGCCAGCGCGTGACGCTCCCCCGCGGGACGGCGCCCTTGCTACCGGCCTGGGTGGGGCTGGACGGGACCGACTGGGACTTCCGCTGGACCGCGCAGCCGTTCGCGCCCCAGCCGCGCGAGGACGAGGTCGCGCTGCTCGAGGACGACGCCGAGGTCGGGCCCCTGCTGACGGCCTCCAGCCCCCGCGCCAGCGCGCTGCCCGGCGACGACGCCGTCCGGTACTGGCTCGGCCTGCACGACGGCGGCCGCCTGGTCGCGTGCGCCGCCGACACCTCAGGCGTCGAGGGCGTCGGGCACCTGTCCTCGATCGCGGTGTCGCCGGAGTGTCGCGGCCAGGGCCTGGGCCGGGCGGTGACGGCGGCCCTGGTGCGGCGGATGCTCGACGCCGGCTGCGAGCTCGCCACCCTCGGGATGTACGCCGACAACGTCGCCGGCCGCGGGATGTACGACGCCCTCGGGTTCGCCGACGACCACCCGTTCACCAGTGGCCTGCTGCAGGTCAGGAGCCGCTGGTAGCGCCTGCCAGGAGCGCGTCGCGCCGGCGCCAGGCCCAGCGCAGGAACCACACGGACAGGCCGAGCGTGAGCAGGTTGATCACCAGCTCGATCGCCCCGCCGGCGCCGCTGGTCCAGACGTCGTGCTGCAGGTCGTAGAGCACGTCCATGCAGAACAGGTAGACGCCCGCTCCCCCGGCACACAGCAGCCACAGCAGCCCCGACGGCTGCCGCCGCCGCACGGTGACCAGCGCGAGCAGCACGGTCAGGCCGAGCCACGCGTCGGCGAGCGGGAAGGCCCCCTCGAACTGCTCGTACGCCGTGCTGGTGTCGCTGGCGACGACGTCCCGCGCGGTGTACCAGAGCGTCCAGTAGGCGAGCAGCGCGACGAGCGCGACCACCCCCGCGACCGTCAGCCGACGGAGCTCGCGGGGCGTGATCGGCGCGGCCACGTCAGTCCTCGGGGACCCAGTCGACGCCGGCCTCGGAGCGCTGCTGCGGCGTGATCGGCGTCGGCGCACCGGTCAGGGGGTCGAAGCCGTTGCCGGTCTTCGGGAAGGCGATGACGTCGCGCAGGCTCTCTGCACCGGCCAGGAGCATGACGACCCGGTCCCAGCCCAGCGCGATGCCGCCGTGGGGCGGGGCGCCGTACTTGAGGGCCTCGAGCAGGAAGCCGAACTTCTCCTGCGCCTCCTCGGCGCCGATGCCCATGAGGTCGAAGACGCGCTGCTGGACGTCGGGGCGGTGGATGCGGATGCTGCCGCCGCCGAGCTCGTTGCCGTTGCAGACGATGTCGTAGGCGTAGGCCAGCGCCTCGCCCGGCGCCTGCTCGAGGGTGTCGAGGAACTCGGGCTTGGGGCTGGTGAAGGCGTGGTGGACGGCGGTCCACTGGCCGCTGCCGACGGCGACGTCGCCGGACGCGACGGCATCGCCGGCCGGCTCGAACAGCGGCGCGTCGACGACCCAGGTGAAGGCCCAGGCGCTCTCGTCGATGAGCCCGCAGCGCTTGCCGATCTCCAGGCGAGCGGCGGCCAGCAGGCCCCGCGCCGACGTCGCCTCGCCGGCGGCGAAGAAGACGCAGTCGCCGGGCTTCGCGCCGACGTGGTCGGCGAGGCCCGCCAGCTCGGTCTCGGACAGGTTCTTGGCGACCGGTCCGGTCAGGGAGCCGTCCTCCTGGACCAGGACGTAGGCCAGGCCGCGGTGCCCGCGCTGCTTGGCGAACTCCTGCCAGGCGTCGAGGGTCTTGCGCGGCTGCGACGC